>JANOUB010000332.1:0-6792 GCA_031416615.1 Thermoleophilia bacterium | reverse complement strand
TTGTGGCCGTAGGCGACCTCGGGCCTCGCCGCGTGGTCGATCAGCTCCTCCGGATCCGCGTCAAGCGTGATTCCCTGGGCGGACGCCACCGCCTTGCCCTCGTCGACAAGCCCGGAGACGAGTGCGCGTAGGTCGGGGCGCTCGCAGACGCGGCCGTGCGTGAGGCCGGTGAGGGCGCCGATCGGGTTCGTCGAGGCGTTGAAGATCACCTTCCGCCACTGGGCCGGCCGCGCGTCGGCGACCGCGTGCGTGGGCATGCCTCCTCGCGTGCACGCATCCGCGAGCGCCGCGACCTCCTCGACGCCGGCGGGGGCCGGCTCGAACGGGGCGAGGGTCGTGTCGCCCTTGACGTCCCACTGCACGTGCCCTGGCTCGAGCAGCTTGCCGGCCGGAAAGGTGGTACCCCTGATCACCCGGGCAACGTGGCGCGCGAGCGTCTCTTCGTTGCCGACGCCGTTCATCACCGACGCGACCGCTCCGTCGGTGAAGGCATGCGCGGTCGCCTGGATAGCCGATTCGGCGTGCATCGCCTTTGTCGCGACGATGCCGAAATCGCAGGGTGGCAGCGCTGCGGCGTCGCTCGTGGCGCGGAGGCGCGCATGCACGTCGCCCGCACCGGACAGGGTCAGTCCGTCCCGCTCGATCGCGTCGACATGGTTCTGGTAGAGATCGAACGCCCACACCTCGACGTCCTCGAGCGTTGCCAGGTTGGCGGCGAAGAGCGAACCGACGGCGCCGCAGCCGATGATGCAGATTCTCATCTGATGGTCTCTTCCGGAGTGGGCGGACGGGTGCGTCGGAAGCGGTTGAGGCTCAACTCGCGACCTCCGGTGATGCCACGCGGGCGCAGGATCAGGACGAGCGCCATGAGCGTGCCGACGACGACGAGTCGCGTGCCGGAGGGGAGGTCGATCGAGAGCCCACCGATGTCGAGACCGCTCTCCGTCTCGGCGAGCAGCGAGTCGAGCCCGCTGACGGCCAGCGCTCCGACCACCGCACCCCAGAGGCTCGTCATGCCTCCGATCACGAGCATGGCCAGGGTGATGAAGGTGAGATCGAGGTAGACCGTCTCGGTGCCGATCGGCAACAGATGCACGTAGAGCCCGCCCGCGAAGCCTGCAAGCACGCCCGAGAGCGCAAACGCGATCAGCCGCTGCCTGTACACCGACACGCCAACGGCGCGCGCAGCGGCGACATCCTCGCGCGTCGCCCGCAGAAGCCGCCCGAAACGGCTTGTCTGGTAGCCGAACGCCACCCCGATCACGAGCAGCGCCCCGATCGCAGCCTGCAGGAGACCCGTCGTCTCAGGTACCGACGAGAACGTGTTCGTCCCCGGCCCGATCTTCTCGTAGTACCGCAGTAGATTGTGCGTGATCTCGAGCACGCCGAACGTGGCGATGCCGGCGGCGAGCCCGGAGAGACGCATCAGCGGAAGGCCGACGAGGAGTGCGTAGATCCCGCCGACGCCTGCCGCAACGAGAAGTGAGGGGACGTTTCCGACCGCGTGGTCACGCAGAAACGGGAAGAGGTACTGCATGATCGCGGGCTTCTCGGCCACAGGTACCGAGAGCACGCCCGCGGCCCACGCGCCAACCGCCACAAAGCTGATGTGGCCGAACGAGACCACACCGGAGTTCCCGACGAAGACGTAGATTGCGACGACGATCGAGACAGCGACGAGTGCATTCACGAAGTAGATCTCGGTCGAGCTCGACGTGACGCTACCGAGGAGCGCTGCTCCTACGACCGCACCTGCAGGTCCACCGAGTTGGACGAGCGCCCGGCTGCTCATACGCGCTCCACGGGGCCTGGGCCGCGAGCGAAGAGACCGTTCGGGCGGACGAGGAGGACGAGGATGACGAGGCCGAAGAGCAACGACGGCAGGTACTGGCTCTGGTCAGAGGGAAGTGCGCCGCCGAGCAGACCCGAGACGAATCCGATCGCAAAGCCTCCGAGCGTCGCAGTCAGCAGCCGGTTCATCCCGCCGACGACGACGCCGGCGAGCACGACGATCGTGTCCCGCAAGGCGAAGTCGGGCGTGACGAGCGGGTTCTGGACGGTCAAGATCACGCTCACGGTCGCCGCCAGCAGCGCCGAGATGAGGACGGCCGATCCGATCACGCGGTTTGCTCGCACGCCGAGCAGACGGGCAGTGCGGAAGTCCATCGCCGCCGCGCGCATGTGCAGGCCGACCGTCGTACGTTCGAGCAGGAGAACGACGAGCAGGAGACAGGCTCCGGCGACGATGATGGCCACGATCGTGATCTTGCGGATGTCGACCGAGCCGATCGTGACGGGGCGGTTGAGATAGCCGAGCGACGAGGCCGCCTTGCCCAGCGGCCCGAACGCGAGGAGCGCGATGCTCTGCAACAGGAAGGCAACGGCGAACGTCGCGACGAGCATCACGGCCGGCGACTGGGTACGAAGAGGCCGAAAGACGACGCGCTCCATCGCAAGCGACAGTGCGATCACGACGGCGAAGCAGAACCCGATCCCTGCCCAGATTGGCCAGTCCCACTGCGAGGCGAACGCCAGTGCGTACGCGCCCGCCATGATCAACTGCCCGTAGGCGAAGTTGACAAGCCGGAGCACGCCGAACACGAGTCCGATCCCGACGGCCATGAGCGCGTAGACAGCACCAAGGCCGATCGAATCGACGAGGACCTGCCAGCTGACGCCGAGAAGACCGATCATCATGAGAGGTACGCAGCCACCATCTTGTCGGTGTCGTCCGCGTCGGCGGGCGTCAGAGTGAGTCGCAGCGCGCCGTTCGCGATCACGTAGCTCCTGTCGGCGAGCGCCACTGTCCGCTGGGCTCGCTGCTCGACGAGGAGGACGGTGACCCCACGATCCCGCACGCGCGCGAGAGCCTCGAAGACGACGTTCACGACCGTGGGCGACAGTCCGAGCGAGGGCTCGTCGAGAAGCAAGACATCGGGCCGGGAGACGAGGGCACGCGCGATCGCGAGCTGTTGCTGCTGGCCACCGGAGAGCGCGCCGGCATGGCGCTCGCGATACTCCTGCACGATCGGAAAGAGCTCGAAAACAGCGTCGATGTCGGCCTGTGCGCTGTCACCGCCCCGACGGGCTGCAAGCCCGAGACGGAGGTTCTCTGCGACGGTCAGATCGGCGAATATTCTCCGTCCCTCCGGGACGAGCGCGATGCCGCTACGCGCAACGTCCTCGGGCTTGCAGCCGACGAGCGATCTGCCGCAGAGCCGGATATCGCCGCCTCGCGGAGTGACGAGCCCCATGATCGCGTTCAGGGTCGTCGACTTACCGGCACCGTTCGGGCCGATCAGCCCGACGATCTCACCGCGGCCGACCTCGAAGGAGAGGTCACGTACTGCCGCAATGCCGCCATAGGCGACGTCGAGACCGGCAACCTCGAGCATCGTCTCGGTCACGCGTCTTCCTCGTGGACAGCGGTCTCGCCGAGATAGGCGGCTGCAACATCGAGGTTCGCGCGGATCTCGTCGGGTGTCCCCTCGGCGAGCGTCCGCCCCTGGTCGAGCACCTGAATGCGATCGCAGACATCCATGATCAGGGCCATGTTGTGATCGATCAGCAGCACGCCGGCGTCGTGGTCGTCACGGACGGATCTGACGACATCGGCGAAGTCGGGCACCTCGGCCTCTGGCAACCCCGCAGCAGGCTCGTCCATCAACACGAAGAGCGGCTCCGTTGCAAGCGCCCGTGCCACCCCGAGGCGTCGCTCGTCCCCATGCGGTAGAGACCCCGCCGGAGAGTGCTCGTAGCGGTCGAGCCCGAGCAGCCCGAGGATCTCGGTGGCTCGGCCTTTCGCCGCCCGTGGCGACGTGCCGACTCCGAGCGCCGCCACCTCGACGTTCTCGCGGACAGTCAGGTGCCGAAACGCGTGCGTGTGCTGGAACGTACGGGCGAGGCCATGCCGGCCACGGCGGTGGGCGCTCCACGAGGTGATCGGACGGCCGTCGAGTTCGACCGAGCCGGCGGTCGGAAAGTCGAAACCGGTCAGCAGGTTGACGAGCGTCGACTTACCGGCGCCGTTCGGGCCGATCAGGCCGACGACTTCGTGGCGGTGCAGCGAGAGAGAGATGCCCTGCACGGCTTGCACGCCCTCGAAAGAGCGGCACAACTCGACGGCCCGGAGCTCTGCTCCGGGCCGTCGAGGGCTTTGCACGTGCTGTGAGGCGTCGACCAGGTCCCCAGCAGTCATCTAGATCTTCGGGACGACCTTGGCCACAACGGTGCCCACGACCTTGGGCTTGTTGTCCTGGATCTTGATCACCCGGTACTGACGCCCGAACACCGAGTGCAGCAACGGCGAGAAGCTGACAAGGCCCGACAGCGTCGGCACCTTTTTGAACTTCACCATCTGCGCCGCGAGAGCCGCACCTGTCGTCGAGCCGCCGGCCCGGTTGATCGCCGTGACGAGGCCGTCGACGGCTGCCGCGCCGGTGACGAAGCCTCCGATCCCGAACGTCGCCTTGCCGAGCTTCTTCGCGAGCGCATTGACCGCCGGATTCGGGTCATCGCCGAAGGCCGACGCGTACGTGACGTAGTAGTAGTTCGTCACCTGCGGGTCCTTCGTCACCCAGTAGGTGCCGTCACCCGCCCACGAGTTGAGAATCGGCGTCTCGTTGCTGAGCGTCCGCAGGCCCGCCACGATCTGCGGCAGAGCTCCGAAGGAGCCGGCCGTCGCGGTCACGATCACGTCGGCTTTCTTGCCGTTGAGCCGGGTGATCAGGTTCTGCTGGCTCGTGCTGCCGAGCGACTGGTAGCTCTCCTGCGCCACGATCTTGCCACCGAGCTGCGTGAAGCGCGCCTTGAACGCCTTGACGACGTCCTTGAAGTACACGATCACGGTGTCGGTAGCGAGCGCTGCCGTCCGCCAGCCCTTGGCATAGGCGTACTGCGCCATCGCCGAGCCCTCGTCCTGGGCCACGTTGCCGAACGAGAATGCGAGGGCACCCTTGGGACCGAAGCGCTTCGGTCCCATCTGGTCGGTGCCGATGCACGGAGCCACCGTGAGCTTGCCGGCGTTGATCGCCTCCTGCACGACCGGTGCCGCGAAGTCGACGTCACACGTGGTGAAGATGACGTCGGCGTTCTGGCCGATCAGCTTCGCCGCGCACGACTTGGCGATCGCCGGCTTGTTCCCCTGGGTGTCGCAGGTGACGATCTTCAGCTGGCGCCCCTTGACGCCGCCCTTGGCATTCCACTGTTTGACGCGGACCTGAGCAGCCGCAAGGGCAGGATTGTCGAACGGCGCCATCGCGCCCTTCGAGTCGAACGCCCAGCCGATCACGATCGGGTGGCCGGCGGCGGTTGCCGAGCCGGCGGCCAGCACGGCAAACGCAGCGAGTGCTGCGAGCAGGGCGGCGAGCGCCCCGGCCTTCTTCACTTTCGTTGTCATTACGCCCTCCTGGGTGTGTTTGACGGTTTCACGAACAGACGACGGAATCACGACCACGACTCCTCCTTTGCCTTCACGAGCCGATAGAGCGCAAGGTGCAACGGCACGTCGACGCCATGTTTGTCGGCTTCGCGGACCAACGCTCCCGTGATCAGGTCGATCTCCGTCGGCCTATGTGCTTCGACGTCCTCGAGCATCGATGGATAGTGGGCTGCGCCCCGCCGGGTGGCGTGCACGTTCATCTCCCACGGGTCGTCGCGGAGTTCGATCCCGGCGGCGGCCGCGACCGCCTTGCCCTCGTTCACGAGGTCGTGGACGAGATGGCCGAGATCGGTCGAGGCATCCTCCGCGGCGAAATGCGGGTCGTGCGGGAGGCCGGTGAGAGCTGCGACGGAGTTGACGGTGGCGTTGAAGATCAGCTTCGACCACTGCGCGGAACGAAGATCGCGAAGTGCCTCCGCCTTCAGCCCTGCCGCTCGAATCAGCGCAGCCGCCTCCTCGACGCGTTCGTACGGCGTGCCCTCGTAAGGGCCGAGCCATGTCTCGGTGTCGAGGATGTACTCCACGTGCGTGTCGTCGTGCCGGGTGCCACTCATGAACGTGACGGCGGAGATTATCGGCCAGTCGCCGTGCCGGCGGACGATCTCCTCGGCACCGAGACCGTTGAGAGTGGTCATGATCGTCGCATCCGAAAAATGACCTTCGAGCGTCGCCGCTGCATCCTCGAGGCCCGGTGCCTTGGTCGCGACGATGCCGAGGTCGAACGGCGGAATCTCGGCCGGGTCGTTCGACGCCCTGACGGAGGCGTGAATGTCACTCCGCCCGCTGACACGCAATCCCCGGGCATTGAGAGCGTCCGCGTGCTCCCGCCGCCGCGTCAGAACGCTCACCTCGGAGACCTGGGCCAGGTGCCCGGCGAAGAGGCTCCCGATGACGCCGCCGCCAATGACGCACACCCGCGCGATCATCCAGCCTCGTTTCTGTGACATGTCATGGGCACGAGGAGCGAGTATCCCATTCCCGTGACATGACAGTCAACCGAGGCGCGGCGGAAACCCGGGGGACAGGCTGAAGCCTGTCGCAGGGCGCGCTGGCGGCGACAGGCTTCAGCCTGTCTCCCGGGTCGAGGCCGCCACGAGCGCCACGAACTCGTCGTCGCTGACAAGGCGCCGTTCGCGCATGCCGAGGTCCTTCACTGCCGCGAGCAGCTCGGCTCGGCGCTCCTCTGGCACGTCGAGGCCGAGCCGCTCGGCGGCGATCCGGATCGAGTCGATGCCGCTCTTCTTGCCGAGCACGATGCCCCGCGTCGCACCGACGAGCTCCGAGCTGTACGGCTCGATCGCCGGAGGGTCGTGGAACTGCGCTGCCACGGCGCCCGACTCACGGGTGAACAG
>JANOUB010000331.1:0-1850 GCA_031416615.1 Thermoleophilia bacterium | reverse complement strand
ATGTGCCTGGGCGCCGAGGTGAAAGACGTACGGCTTGTCGGGCGCGGTCTTCAGCTCACGCATCAGATAGTCGATCGACGTCTTGTCGGTGAGATCGGCGAAGTGCACCTTCAGCCGGTTGCGCAGGTGCCCGATGTTGTTCAGGGCCCCGCTCGACGTGGCCCGGACGAACGCGTGCACGTTGGCGTCGAGCTCGACGAGCGCGTCCGTCAGGTGCGATCCCATGAAGCCGTCTGCACCGGTGACGAGGACGGTACGGCCACCGTAGATCTCGCCGAACTCCAAACGGAGATCGGCAATCGCTGAATCGGTGAGGGGAGTGTCGTTGGCCATGGAGCGTACGCTTCAGCGTCGATGAGCAAGCCTACCCCCTCAACCGGACTCGGCTCGCTCGGAAGCGGTGCGATCACCGGCATCGCGCTCGCCGTCCAAACCGGTCTTGCCGCGGTGGTCGGCATCGTGCTCGGTCGCGAGTTCGGTCGCGGCCCCGTCACGGACGGCTTCTTCGCCGCGTACGCCGCCTTCATCGTCGTCGTGCTCGCCGCGAACGCGATCCGCGTCACCGTGCTCCCCTCGTTCGCCCGGGCCAGGCGCGACGGACGCCTGGGCGGGGAGGTGGCGGCGTACACGATCACGCTCGCGTCGCTCTCCCTGCCGCTGCTCATCCTCGGCGTGCTCGCAGCCCACCAGATCGCGGGCCTGCTCACCGGCAGCCACGGCGGCCTCGCCCGGGACACCGCAGCCGAGGCACTTCCCTGGATGCTGCTGGCGGCGACGTTCCAACTGTTCGCCGGCCTCGCCGCGAGCGCACTCGCGGCCCTGGACGACTACGTCACCTCGGCGGCCGGGTTCGTGCTCGGGAGCGTTGCCGGGCTGGCACTGATCCTGCTCCGCGTCGACGCTGACGGTGTCGTCGCACTCTCCCACGGGATGGCCCTGAACGGGGCAGTGGCGCTCGCGTTCCCGGTCGTCGGCCTCGGTCTCCGGGCGCGCTCCGCTTCGGTGCCGAGGAGTGCGGTGCGCCCGGCGGGTGAGTCGTACGGAGCCCGGCTCGCCACGATGGGCTCAGGGATCGCGTTGCCGCTGGCCCTACAGGCGATCTACCTCGTCTGCCTACCGCTCGCCGCTCGAGAAGGCGACGGCGCGCTCACGACCTTCGGATTCGCGTATCTGATCTCGTCGGCGGTGGTTGCCGTGACCGCATCGTCGCTCGGCCTCGTCACGGCGGTTCCGCTGGCCCGCGCCGGAATCGACGCGGCCCGCACGACCCGGCACGTGGTCGGGTCCGCGTGGATTGCTCTCGCCGTGATCGGCGCATCCGCCGGGGTCTTCGCGCTCGCGGGCGGGCAGATCGCTCAGACGCTCCTCGGACCGAGCTACTCGAGCGATGTCGGCGCCGAGTTGGGACGCCTCGTCGTCGTCTTCTCACTCTGGGCGGTCGTCTCGGTCGGCGTCTCCGTCACGTTCCCGCTCGTGTTCGTGGCAGGCCGCGGCCGGGCGCTCCCGGTGATCGCGGTCGCAGCCGTCGTCCTCCAGGTCGGCCTGGCGTGGACAGGCCAGCGGCTGCTCGGGCTCGACGGCCTCGCCCTTGCTCTGGCCGCCACGACCGGGGCGGTGCTCGCCGCTCTGCTCGCAGGCCTCCGCGCACTCGGCCCGACCGCAAGAGGGCTCGGGCTGGCAGCGCTCACCGTGGCAGCCGGCACGGTTCTCGCATATCTGCCGGCAGGGCTTCTGCTCCCGGCAGTTGCCGCCGCCGCCGTCGGCCTCGGCGTGTACGTCGCACTTCTCGCGGTCGTGCGGCCGGCCGGTTTCCTCGACGCCTGGCGCTATCTCAGGACCCTGGGGTGAAC
>JANOUB010000330.1:0-2659 GCA_031416615.1 Thermoleophilia bacterium | reverse complement strand
GAGGGACTCTGGAACTGCTGGCCAGTTAGCGCGGCCCGATGCACTCGTGAGAAGTCGTCGATGTCCTCACCGACCACGACGCCGAGGTGCTCGAGACCCATCCGGTAGACGCGCTGGTGAACAGGCGGGATGAGCTCGATGAGCGAGACCGGAGTCCCGTCGAGGACATCGAGCGGCTCGGCGAGCACGATCAGGGAGATCGGACGCCCGTTCCAGAGGTTCTCGCTGTTCGCCCTCGCATGGCGCTCGAGAAGCGTCCGCTGGTGGACGTACAGATCCCAATCGGCGACGCGGACGGCGAGGTGGCTGAGCGGGTAGGGCGCGATGTCGATACCGCGGGCAAGAAGACGGTCGCGCTGCATCGCCGCGAAGGCTCGATAGTCCCCGATGATCTCGGCGATCGGATCAGACGTCGCCACGTGGCATCCTTTCCGCCATCGTACAAGATGCACGGCCGGACACACAGTCCAGGGTTGGTCTGATGGTAGTCAGCTCCCGGGCGCGACGCTCCTGAGGAAGCGCTCGACCTCGACATCCGAGCGGAGGCGCTCGTACTCGTCAAGGGACAATCCCGCACACTCGCGCAAGCGACGTACCCTACGCAGGTGCGCCTGCGTCGCAGAGTCGCGGTCTATGTCGAGCGAGGCAGCGACCTCCTCGTCTTCGAGCACCGAGACCAGCCAGATGCGGGAACGCAGATTCCGGCAGGCGGCCTACAGCGTGATGAAGAACCCGAGGCTGGAGTCTTCCGGGAAGTCTTCGAGGAGACGGGGCTTCGGCTCTCAGCACCGCCGTCGCTCCTCGGGACGCATGATCATCCCGACGGCCTCGGCCGCCCGTCCAGAACGTACTTCTTCACGGTCGATGCACCTGTGGATGCGCCTGATGCATGGGAGCACCAAGTCACCGGAGAGGGCGACGACAACGACCTCGTCTTTCTCTGTCGGTTTGATCCTGCGCCGACGCTCTGGCCGGTGCAGGCGATCTATCGCCCCGGTTGCAAGCTTCGCTCGGTCGAGTAAATACGTTCCGGTCGCGCCTCGGGTGACATTCCCGGACGCTCGCGCAGGGCACGATTGACGGCCCGGAGGTGATCCTCAGCCGCCTGATCGGCGGCATCCGCGGCGCTCCCGTGCGGGTGTCTCCCGGAGGGAGACACCCTTCGTGCCGGAACTGCACCAGTTTCTCCACAGGGTCCTGGGGAACGCGGCCAGAAACGGCGCTCGAGTGACATTCGTGAGCGCTTGGCGCATGCCGCCGTTGCCTCCCGCAACTCGCGACTAATGCTGCTCGGGCAACGGTTCTTCGCTTTTCGGCGCGTCGATCACCTCAATGATGTCTACCGCCCTCGGACGCACGAGAAATGCCGCCGCCCCTTCCGAAAGCACGATCTCTTCTCGGGCGTTCGCAGCTTCAGGTTGGATCTCGTCGGAGCTTGCCGTGAGCATCGCGCGTCCTGGCCGCATTCTGAGCCTGAACCTGCGTTCTGAGGAACCTGCCATGGACGGATCGTAACCGCTTAGCTCAGCTGAGAGCGCGCTCATGTGACATTCCCGAGCACCGGCACAGGCGAGAAGTTTGGCGCGAGCAGCCTGAGCCCGAGCCGCTCGCGCCAAACCAGCTAGCGCTGGACGATCTTGTGGACTTCGAGGTATTCGATCGACGGCGGGCGTCCGCCAAAGCCTGCTTCCTCACGGGCAGCGGCGACCTTCTCACCCCAGGCCTCGGCTTGTTCGCGCGAGTCCCAGACTTCAACGATCCGTACCGTGCCGTCCTCGCCGAGAGCGGCTACATGAAATACACCTCCGGGCGGCGGCGTGTCGCCGACCCCCAGACGCTCCCTCATCTGGTCGTACTCGTCGGACGTGATTCCCGTCTCGATGATCCGTGCAGTTGCCACCAGTTGGCCTCCTCGATTGACACGAAGATCCTACTCTTCGTCACCGGCGCTGTGCCCCGATCATGCGCTGGTCGCTACGGGAACACGGACTCGCGATCAGTTCGATCGTGCAGAGGACGGTGCTCGGTCTCACTCCGGTTGTGCATGACGCGATTTGTGCCGGCCTCGATCCGCTGCGCCGTCCGAGGCGACTCGGATCCTGGTACGGGAAGCTACGGACGCCCCGCCTCGGGAGCGTCGATGCTGCGCCGCGCCAGCTCGGTTCGGGAGCGCACGCCGAGCTTGCGGTACACCCGCGACAGCGTCCCCTCGACCGTCTTCGGCGTTACGAAGAGTCGAGCAGCAATCTCCGCGTTGCGCAGCCCCTCGCCTGCCAGCCTGGCGACGCGCTCTTCCGTTGGAGTCAATGCGCCGGCAGCGCTGCGGCGGCCGCCGAGCCGGCGCTCCTCGGCGTCGACCTTCGCGACCCAGAGGGGATTGCCGACGGACGCGAAGACGGCTCGTGCTTCGGCGAGCATCGCAGCCGCATCGCGGCGCCGTCCGAGTCGACGCAGGATCCCACCGGTGACGAGCAGCGTCCGCCCACGCTCGAACGGCCATTCCAGCCGCTCGTGCGCCGCCAGCGCACGCTCGGCCAGCTCCAGTGCCTCGTCGATCTCACCGCGCGCAGAGGCGATGAGCGCCGCCGACCGGGCGGCGGTCGCGATCCCCCACGCGCGGTCGAGGCGGCGACCGTACTCCTCGAGCTCCGCCGTCAGC
>JANOUB010000329.1:0-2204 GCA_031416615.1 Thermoleophilia bacterium | reverse complement strand
GCCGCGGCGCCCGTGAAGCTACAGTCACCGACCGTCGTGATGCCCGAGCGTAGGCACTCGTGGGCACCGACGGTGGCGATCGCCACCATGTCGCCGAGATCGAGTGCCTCCTTGCGTTGGATGTGCATCCCGATCCAGGGCACAAACGGCAGGCCGTCACCGAATCCGGCGTACACGGCGTACTCGATGTGTGAATGCGCGTTGACGAAGCCGGGCACGATCACGCACCCGTCGTGGCGCTCGCCAGGCCCGAGGTCGGCGGCTGATCCGACGGCGGCGATCGTGCCGTCGTCAGCGATCGCGATCGCTCCGTCCTCGATTGGCAGACCCTCGACGGGAACGAGCCAGTCCGCCGAGACGACCCTCACGGCTTCGCGTCCTCCGAGTCCTCGGTGTCGCTCGAGTCGTCGGCGCTCTCGGGATCCCCGGTGTCCTCTACGTCCGCCGGGTCGGCCTCGCCCTCGCCGTCGTGCTCGGCGGGGAGATCGCGCCCCCATCGCTTCTCCATGATGCGGGACAGCCAGATCGAGGCCTCGAAGAGGATGAGGAGCGGAATCGTCTCGAACAACAGCGAGACGGGATCGACCGTCGGAAGCAGGATCGCGAACCCGACCATCAGCGCGTAGCCGATCCGCCGGTTGCGCCGCAGCTTGTCGTAGCTGAGCACCCGGATCCGGACGAGGGCCAGGATGAAGATCGGCATCTCGAAGGCGAGACCCGAGGCGAGCAGCACGACAGAGGTGAACGAGAGGTAGTAGCTCGCGCGGATCTGGACGTCGTAGATCGTGTCGTCGAAGTTGGTCAGGAACGTGATTGCAGCGGGAAGGACGATGAAGTACGCGAACACGACACCGGCCGCGAAGAGCGCGGTCGCGACGACGATGAACACCCTCAGGATGCGTTGGGTCGCCTGGTCGACCGCAGGAGCGAGGAACCCCCACACCTGCCAGATCAGGATTGGGAGCACGATCGCGATCGCCGCCAGGCCGCTGACCTTGACTGCTGTCGTGAACGGCTCGATGACGCCGAGGGTGACGAGGGTCTTGTCAGAAGGGAGCGGGCGTTTGAGCCACTCGATCAGATGTGTGTGAAACGCAAACGTCAGCAGAAACGCCGGGATGATGGCCGCGATGGCGATCAGGAGCCGGTGGCGAAGCTCTGTCAGATGTTCGACGACTGTCGCCTCTTCATCCGTGCCGAGACGGCGCGGGGCGAGCCTGCGGATCATCCTCGTGGTCTAGGAGACGGTGTCCCGCTCGCGCGACTCAGACGCGGCAGGTGCGGCGGGAACAGTGGATTCGGGGTAAACAATGGGCTCGGCGGGCGGCAAGGCAACATCCTCGTCGTCCTTGGAGTCACCGGTGACCGAGTCCTTGAACTCCCGCATCCCTTTGCCGAGTTGCCGACCCATCTCCGGCAGCCGCTTGGGGCCGAAGACGAGGAGCAGGACGAGCAGGAGGATCAGGAGTTCCCAGATACCGATTCCGAAAGGCATGTCTGCACAGTAGCAGCGGCAGGCCAGGCCCGCCTCCCTCGCCCAATAGTGGTCCGGGTACGATACGAGTTAGGCGCGGTTTGCGGCTTTCCCGCAGCGGGCTTGCGGCTTTCCCACACGAGACGAGGACGGAGCATCAGTGGCACTGTTGGAGATCAGGGGTTTGCGTGTTGCGCTGGAGGATGGCACTGAGATCGTGAAGGGTGTTGATCTGTCGGTTGGTGTCAATGAGAAGCATGCGATCATGGGTCCGAATGGTTCGGGGAAGTCGACGTTGGCGTATGCGTTGATGGGTCATCCGTCGTATGTGGTGACGGAGGGCGAGATCCTGCTCGACGGCGCCGACGTCTCCGAGATGGGTGCAGATGAGCGCGCCCAGCGCGGCCTGTTCCTCGCATTCCAGTATCCGCATGCGATTCCCGGGGTGACGGTCACGAGCTTCCTCCGCAGCGCGATCAACGCGAAGCGGAAGGCGGCCAACGGTGGTGAGGACGATCCGGTCGCGGTGAAGGAGTTCCGTACCGACATCCTTGCTGCGATGGAGCGTTTGAAGGTGCCGCGCGAGCTTGCGCAGCGGTATTTGAACGACGGTTTTTCGGGTGGTGAGAAGAAGCGGGTGGAGATCCTGCAGATGGCGATGTTGAAGCCGCGGATCGCGGTGCTCGACGAGACCGACTCTGGTCTCGATATCGATGCGTTGAAGGTGGTC
>JANOUB010000328.1:0-2469 GCA_031416615.1 Thermoleophilia bacterium | reverse complement strand
GCCCGCATGTGGAAGGAGCGCGGCATCCGCTCGTGGGGGGAGGGCTGGTGGACGATGCCGATGACGGTGGGTGACCAGGTCGGACGCATCATCGGCGGCGTGCCCGGCACGACGGTGATGCACCAGAACGTCGCCGTCGCCGAGGCGGTGGTGCTCTCTTCGTTCTTCCCGATCGAGCCGGGGCGCAACCGCATCGTCTACGAGCGTGGGAACTTCCCCTCGGTGCGCTACCTCTATCAGGCGCAACCGGGGCTCGAGGTCGTCGTCTGCGAGGACGACGGCGCCATCGTCGACGCGATCGACGAGCGCACGCTCCTTGTCCCGATCAGCCACGTCCTCTTCAAGACCGGCGAGATTCAGGAGATCGAGCCGATCATCCGCCGCGCACACGAGGTCGGCGCCCATGTGGTCCTCGACTGTTACCAGAGCGCCGGCATCGTCCCGTTGGACGTCGCCGCCCTCAACGTCGACTTTGCCGTCGGCGGCTCGGTCAAGTGGTTGAACGGCGGCCCCGGTAACGGGTGGCTCTACGTCAGGCCCGACCTTGCGGATCGGCTCGAGCCGACCTTCACCGGCTGGCAGGCACACGAGCGGCCGTTCGGCTTCGAGGAGGAAATGGAGTATGCGTCCGGTGCGGCGCGCTTCCTCACGGGGACGCCGAACGTGCCGGCGCTGTACGCCGCCACCGCGGGCTACGACCTGATCGAGGAGGTCGGCGTCGACCGGATCCGCGAGAACTCGCTCCGCCAGACGCAACTGCTGATCGATCTTGCCGACGAGGCCGGCTTCGAGGTGCGGAGCCCGAGGAGCCCCGTGAGGCGCGGCGGCACCGTCACGGTCCATGTGCCGGAGTTCGCAGCCGTGCACAAGGAGCTCACCGAGCGTCAAATCCTCTGCGACTTCCGCCCCGATGCCGGCATCCGCCTCGGCCCGCACTACTACAACTCGGACGACGAGCTCCGCTTCACGATCGAGCAGATCGGGGAGATCGCCGCGAGCGGGGCGTACGAGCAGCACCTGGGCGTCGTGGCGCGGCACTAGCTACTTTCCCCTGCAGGGCCGCTTCGCTTTGCCACGAACGTCTTTCCGGGGAAGGAGCTAGACCCGGCGGCGTAGCCTGTCGGGATGAGCGCCACGCACCCGTTGAGAAAGGCGCTCGCCGGTTTCATGCTCGGCGCCGCCGGCATGTTCGCGACGATGTACTCGACCCAGGCGATCCTGCCGGAGTTGTCGCGCGACTTCGGCATCAGTCCGTCACGCGCTGGCCTGTCGATCTCGGTCGTCGTGCTGGCGGTCGCGATCGGAGGCTTCGTCTGGGGTCCCGTCTCGGACCGGATCGGGCGTCCGCGCGCGATCCGCATGGCGAGCCTGTTACTCGTGCCGCCCACGCTCGGGGTCGCCCTCGCGCCCGGGTTCGAGGCGCTCCTCGTCTGCCGCACGCTCCAGGGGCTCTGCATGCCAGGGCTGCTGGCGGTCGGGGCACCGTACGTTGTCGAGGCATTCGTGCCGCGGATCGGGGCGCGCGCGATGGGGTACTACGTGTCGGCGCTTGTCGCCGGCGGCCTCGTCGGGAGGTTAGGCGTTGCGCTCGCGAGCTCGCTCGTCGGCTGGCGCGTGGCGATCGGCTTTCTCGCGGTGCTCCCCCTCGTCGCCGCGATCGCGATGCGCCGGGGGCTTCCGGAGCCCGAGCTTCCGTCGCGCGGCGGCGGCATCGCGCGCCATCTCACGAACCCACGGCTGCTCGGCGTCGCGATCGGTGGCGGCGCGCTGTTCTTCACGTTCATCGGCACCTTCACGTACGTCACCTACCGGCTGGAAGAGCCACCGTTTTCGTACTCGGTAGCGGTCGCCAGCCTCGTATTCCTGCTCTGGCTGACGGGGCTCGCCGGGCCGCTTGCGGGGCGCGTCGCAGATCGGGTCGGCTGGCAGCGACTGGCTCTCGGCACCGTTGTGCTCTCCGCTGCCGGTGTCCTGCTGACGCTGCCGGACGTGCTGCCGCTGCTCGTTCTCGGGCTCGCCTGCATCGCCGGAGCGATGTTCACGGGCTACACGGCGACCCAGCTCGGTGTCAGCGACGTGGCCAGGGTCGACCGGGGCGCAGCGTCGGCCCTCTACTTCAGCATCTACTACGGCGCCGGCGCGCTCGGCGCGTACCTGCCGGGACTCGCCTGGCAGGAGTGGGGGTGGGGCGGCGTCGCCGCGTCCGGTCTCGTCGCGCTTGCGCTCGCGGCCGCAGGCATTATCTGCGCCGGCCGCAACGCCGGTGTTCCCGTCGAGCCGTCGGTGCGCTTCCCGCACTCGGCCTGAATCCCTCCGAACAGGCTCCACTAAACACGCGTCCGAGCCCCTCCCGGAACGCCCGGCACGTCGGGATAGAGCATGAGCGCTTGGGCCTGTGGATACATCGTTGCTGTTCTGACACGAAGGGTGTCTCCCTCCGGGAGACACCCCGATCGGCCCGCCGGGCTG
>JANOUB010000327.1:0-1847 GCA_031416615.1 Thermoleophilia bacterium | reverse complement strand
CAGCACGTCCTGGCCCTGCTCGCGGAAGTACTCGGCCATCGTCAGGCCCGAGAGCGCAACGCGGAGGCGAGCTCCGGGCGGCTCGTTCATCTGGCCGTAGACGAGCGCAACCTTGTCGAGCACGCCGGATTCCTCCATCTCGAGATAGAGGTCGTTGCCTTCGCGGGTGCGCTCGCCGACGCCCGCAAACACCGAGACGCCGCTGTGTGCGTTTGCGACGTTGTGGATCAGCTCCATGATCGTGACCGTCTTGCCGACGCCGGCACCTCCGAAGAGGCCGACCTTGCCACCCTTGATGTACGGGGCGATCAGGTCGATGACCTTGATCCCGGTCTCGAACACCTCGACGGACGGCTTCAGCTCACGAAAGGCGGGCGGCTCACGATGGATCGACCACCGCTCGACGTCCGGTGGGGCCGGCTTCTCGTCGACCGGCTGACCGAGGACGTTCCAGATGCGACCGAGCGTCGTATCACCAACGGGTACCGAGATCGGCGCGCCGGTGTCGATGACGTCTGTCCCGCGGGCAAGCCCATCGGTGGAGTCCATCGCGACCGCGCGCACACGGTCGTCGCCGAGGTGTTGCTGCACCTCCGCGACGAGGGTCGAGGTCGTTCCGTCGGGCCGCAGGATCTCGATCTCGACGGCGTGGAGGATCTGGGGCAGGCGGTCGGGAAAGACCGCGTCGATCACGACACCCTTGATCTCGATGATCTGGCCGGTGTTGGCACCGTTCTCGCTGGGCATGGGTCTCCTGGTCGAGGAATTTCGTGGTGTGGACGCGGCAGACCGAGCATGGAGAGCAGGCGCCGCACGAGCGCCGTCATCCTACCGGAGCGCGCTCCGTGGTGACCCGCACCAACCGCCTGTCGGTGGCGCTCCAGCGCCGACGCCACACGGGCGTCGTGATCGAGGCGTCAGCAGCGTGCCGTGACCAGGTTTGCAAGCATATCCCTACGGTACTGCAACGAGTGGATGCGTTACAGCGGCTGCTGGAGACGTTACAGCGGCTGCGATCCGGGGTGCTTGCCGAGCCGTGGGGCCGCGGGCGTCTCGCGGAGGAGCTCAGCACGGCGGAACGCACGAAGCTCCGTCGGTTCGGTGTCAACGGCAGCAAAATCCGTGTTGTCGATCACGATCGGCCGCACGGGCATGGTGACCACGGTTGGGTCGGAGGCCCACGAGCCCAATGTGAAGGCGAGCATGCTGCCGACCGCGAACGCAGCGAACTGGCCGACCGCTCGAATGCCGGGGGAGCGGCTGAGGACGGTCCTGCGCCGGAGCACGGGAAGGGCGATCTGCGTCGACGGCGACTCGAGCGGCGCCGAGCGGATCGCATCGCTGATCGCCTCGATGTCGGCAGCGACCCGTGCGCAGGAAGGGCAGCGCTCGATATGCGCCTGCAGCAGACGCAGCTCGAGCATAGACAGCTCGCCGTCGGGGACGAGCGCCGCCCACATACGGGCGCGCCCGCAGGCGTGTGAGTGCGAGTGTGCGTCGAGGGTCACGTACAGTGAGACGCCAACTTTTGCAGACGGTTAGTGGTCAGACCAATTCGAATCGACTATCGATTGTGACGCCGATCGCCAGCAGGAGGAGGCCGAGCACGGTGAGCAGGACGGCCATGTTGACCGACGCGCGCGTGTCGTCGGGCGTGGCGCGTTCTAGGCTTCTGCCGAATCGTTCGCCCCTGGCGCTACCGGACCGGTACGGCCCGCGATTGCCGAGGAGGAAGCCGCCGATCGAGAGGAACGCGCCCACGCCGTAGAACCCCAGCGAGATGGCTCGATCCGGCGAGGCAGCGCCGAGCGCGGCGAGCACGAGGCCGCCGGCGACGATCACGGCGC
>JANOUB010000326.1:0-2301 GCA_031416615.1 Thermoleophilia bacterium | reverse complement strand
TTGCGCGGCCGAGTTGATGCATGATGCGTCCGTCGAGGGTACGTCCGGGCCGTTCGCGTCACGCGGCCCGGCAATCGGTAAAGGGGGAGAGATGAGGAAGATCGCACTACTCGCCGTGGGTGTTCTTGCCGCGTTGGCGGTGACTGCTGGGCCGGCTGCGGGCGGCTCGGGCTTTGCGCAGGGCGCGGCTGCGTGCAGGGCCATTCAGGTCGACGGCTCAGAGGTGTTCGACGGACTCCGCTCGCTGCTCGTGGCGGGGTCGGCGTCCCGCGGCACCGGTAGCCTCGCCGGCCGGGAGCCGACGTTGAACGAGAAGCTCGAGTCGCTGCCCGCGAGCGCCAAAGGAAAGGGAGGGAAGGGCTTTCGGGCCACCGTCCCGGTGTGGTTCCACGTGATCAGCGACGGCACCACCGGAAACGTCACGGCCAAACAGATCGACGCCCAGATCAGGGTGCTCAACCTCAGCTTCTCCGGTTTCTACGGCGGGGCGAAGTCGGGTTTCACGTTCGAGCTCGCCGGCGTCACCCGCACGGACAACCCGACGTGGTACAACGCTCGCGCCGGCGGCGACGCCGAGCGGGATATGAAGAGCGCATTGCATCGCGGCGGCTTCGAGACGCTGAACGTCTACTCGAACCTCGCGGGCGGGTACCTCGGCTACGCGTATCTACCGGGCCTGCCGGACTCCCGGATGTATATCGACGGCATCGTCCTCAACTGGGAGTCGATACCCGGCACGTCGACGGCCTTCGCCGGCCGCTACGACCTCGGGTTGACCCTCGTGCACGAGGCGGGACACTGGGTCAACCTCGAGCACACCTTCGCCGGTGGCTGCAACGCGAAGGGCGACTTCGTCGACGACACGCCGGCGATGCTCGTGCCGACGAACGGGTGTCCCGGCGGGAAGGGCCCGTGCGCCGAGCCGGGGCTCGACCCGATCCACAACTACATGGACTACTCGTACGACTCCTGTTACACCGAGTTCACGGCCGGCCAGGTCGCACGCGCCCAGGACAGCTGGGTGTACTTCCGGGCTCCGTAACCCCGCGCCAGAACGTGGTGGGGGCGGGCATCACGCCGCTCCCACCGCGTCAGCGGTCGAGATGTACAGCGGCGAGCGCCACGCCGTGCAGGATGTCGCGCTTACTCGCTTCGATCGGGTTCATAGTGCGCCATCACCTCGCGCAGGACGACGAGCCCGCCGACGATCACCGAGGCACGGGCGGGCTCCAAGCTATGTGCTACAAGTAATACATGGTTCTTTCGATCGGCATCAGGGAGCTGCGCCAACACGCGAGCCGCTACCTGCGGCTCGTCGAGGAGCGCCGCGAGCCGATCGAGATCACCGACCGTGGGCGGCCGGTGGCGCTGCTCAGCCCGCTGCCGACGGGCGGTACGATCGAGCGTCTCCGAGCCTCTGGACGCCTGCGCCCGGGAACGGGTGGCCCCTTGCCGAAGCCCGTCGAGCCGACACCCGGCGTCCCGCTTCCGTCGCAGATCCTGGAGGAGCTCCGTGCAGACGAGCGCTGAGGCTGGGCTGTACCTCGATGCCTCGGCCCTCGTCAAGCTCGTCGTCCCGGAGCCGGAGACGGACGCGCTGACGGCGTTCGTTGAAGGGCAGGCGGTGCTGACCTCCTGCTCGCTCGCTCGCGTCGAGGTCATGCGTGCGGTCAGACCGCACGGAGCGGACGCGATCGCCGCAGGGCGCAAGCTCGTTGCGCAACTCGATCTCGTGCAGTTGGACGACGAGCTCCTCGATCTGGCAGCCGATCTCGACTTGCCGCTGCGGAGCCTCGACGCGATCCATGTGGCTGCCGCGCTCGAGCTCGGCGATACGCTCCAGGCGCTCGTCACGTACGACGCCCGGATGGCATCCGCCGCGGCCGCGCTGGGCCTTCCGGTCGCCGCTCCGTTGTAAGGGTAAGGCGAGCCGGCGTCGCCAGCCCGTTCTACGTGCCTGGGACGAACCAGAAGACCCGCCGCACCTGGGCGCGCGCCTCGCGCAGAGCCGCAAGCTGGACGTCGAGCTGCGCTCTGGACGTGGCGAGCCTGCCTGTGGCGATCTGCAGCCTCGACGCAGCTGCCTCGGCCGCGGCCATCTGACGCTCGATCTGCAGGGAGACCTCGCTGATCCGGTCGGCCTCTGCACTGAATCTCGAGCTGCTTCGCTTCACGTCGCGCCAGAGTTGGAAGCCACGGATGACGGCATACGCGATCCCAACGACGATCGCGACAGCGAGCACACCAAGGGCGATCCAGAAGACCATGGCCTGAACGCTAACAGGGAGCACCGGCCGGACG
>JANOUB010000325.1:0-2942 GCA_031416615.1 Thermoleophilia bacterium | reverse complement strand
GCCGCGAACCGGATCCTGCGGACGGTCGCCGAGGACCGCGATGTCGCGGCCGGCTACGAGATCTTCCACGATGTGCTCGCGGGGGTCGTGCTGGCCTGGAGAACCCAGCACATGGCGGAGCGGGCGCTCGAGCGTGAGCGCACCACGAGCCACCGCAGGCACCGTAGGCTCGCCCTCGTCGCCTTGCTCGCCCTGATTGCTCTCGCTGGGACGCTGGCGCTCGCCACATGGGCGCTCGCTCAGCGGGCCCAGGCACGCGACCAGGCTCGTTTGGCCGAAGCGCGGGAGCTTATGGCGTCGGCTCTTTCGCAGCTCGCGACCGACCCGGAGCGCAGCCTGCGGCTGGCGCTGCAGGCGACCGAGCTGGAGGCGTCTGAGCGCACCGAAGATGTCCTGCGCCGGGCACTTCTCGACTCACGCCTGCGGCTCAGGGCGAACGTCGCCAATCCCGTCGACGCTTTGGCGACCGGTGCCGGAGGCGTGATCGCCGCCGCGTCCGCAAAGACCGTCACTCTCCTGAACGGCAACCTCGTGCAGACCGCCAACCGACCGTTTTCTGGTCGCCTGTTCGAGCTCGGGGGAGACGGAGCAGTCGTCGTCTCAGGCCGGACGATCTCGATTCTCGACCCGCGGACAGGGCAGATCGAGCGTCGGCTCCAGATCCCCGAACACGAGCTGCCGGTCCGCGACGTGGAGAGCGGCAAGCCCCTGCCATCGATTGCGGCTCCAACGTCCGTCCGTTACGCAGCCCTCGGACCGGAGCGGACGCTGCTGGCGATCTCCGACGGGAGCCGCAGGACCGTAATCGTCAACGCGGTCAACGGTGAGGGCCGTCATGTGCTCGAGCAACCGAGCGCGGTGACTGCTCTACGCTTCGGCCCTGCGGCACGTACGCTCGCCGTCGGTGGCAGCGACGGATCGATTCGGCTGTGGCGCGTCTCCACCGGAAAGCACCGGGCGACGCTCCGCTTCGGTCATGTCGGTCACGTGACCGACATCGCGTTCAGCCCGCGGGCGACACTGCTGGCGACGGCGAGCACGGATGGGACCGCCAGAGTGTGGCGTGTCGGCAGCGCTCAGCCGGTCAGCGTCCTGCCCGGGCACGAGAACTTCGTCAACGACGTCGAGTTTAGCGCCAACGGCAGCTTCGTCGTCACCGCCGGCAAGGACGGGACGGCACGTGTCTGGCGCGCGGAGAACGGCGAGTCGATCGCGGTGCTGCGCGGTCACGGTGACTCGGTCAGTGCAGCGGCGTTCCTGCCGGGCGGCCGGCGCGTGGTCACTGCCGGGGTCGAGGGCACGCTCCGGATCTGGGACAGCGTCAAGCAGCCGCCGCTTCGACTCGTCCGAGGCTTCCGGGTGCCGGTGGCGCGCGTCGGCTTCGCCGGCGGCGGCATCGAAGCGGTCACCGCCGACGGCCGGTTGCACGTGCTGTCGACCGACGGCGAGGAGTTAGCGCAGCGTGATGCGGGCGAGCCGGCGGTCGAGCGCTCGGCGGACGGCGCCACGATGAGGATCGAGGGAAAGACGGCCGTCGTCCGCAGGGCGGATGGCCGCGAGCTGGTCCTTCGCGGTCACCGCGACATTGTCACCTCGGCCCATTTCTCTCCGGACGGCGCCTACGTCGTGACCGCGAGCCGGGACCACGACCCGATCGTCTGGGACGCCCGGCGTGGCGTCGCCGTCCGCAAGCTGCTCGGACATTTCGCGATCGTCAGCGACGCGCGCTTCAGCCCGGACGGACGCTGGATCGTCACGGCCGGACCGGGCAAGCCGGGCCTCTGGGACGCGTCTACCGGGGAGCTCATCTACCTGTTCCAGGGGCACGAGGGCATCCTCCTGTCGGCGGCGTTCGACTCCACGAGCCGGAGAATCGTTACCGGCGGGAGTGACGGCACCGTCCAGACGTATCGCTGTACGATCTGCGGCCACGCGGACGAGTTGATCGCTCTTGCGCGGGCGCGGCTGGCCGCGGCCGCGCCCCGCTAACCCGCGCCGCCCCCCAAGCGCTGGTCGAGTTCGTTTGCCTTGCTCGTCAGCGCGTCGACGTCGATCGGCGGCGCGATCGTGAACGCGGCAGCGCTCGCGCTCGCCGGGAGGGCGAGCGCGAGCAGGAAGGATGAGCGCGAGACGGCGCGGCCGGAATGGTCGTGGCGAAACATGATGACTGGTTTGGATCAACCACTTTCGTCCGCGAGCCTCTCCCAGAGGTTCGAGAACAACCGCTGCACGGACGGCTGCCGGATTGACCCGGCGAGCGTGAAAGCGCCCGCTGCGAACACCTTCGCCCGGGCGGGCGTCTCGTAATAGGTCATGTGCGCGGTCATCCCCGGCCCGAGCAGGTCAGGGATGGCGGCCAGCACATGTGTTCCCCGTGGTGAGCTTGGCGCCACCGCGTCGATCTCGATCCCTGCGTCCGAAAACGCGGTGCCGTTCTGGAGCTTGACGCCCTCGAAGATCCAGCTCTCCGCCGCGGCAGACCTGACCAGCCACGGGCCGCGATGCTCGCCCCCGTCGTTGCCGATGTACTGGACGCCGAGCAGGCTCGCCTCGGGGCGACCGAGCTCGCGCCACTTCTTCACGCGCGTCATCGTCCTGCCCTGCACGTCGATCCGCCAGAAGAAGTTGTTCGCGGAGAGGAAGATCAGGTTGCCGCCGCGATCGCGGAAGCCTTCGACCGCGTCGTACTCGCCCCGGGTCACGTATTCGTGGTGACCGGGGAAGACCAGCAGCTCGTACGCCGCGGCGAGCCGGGTGCCGGTCGTGCCGTCCAGCTCGGCCTGGGAGAGCACGTCCACCTGGCGGCCGGTCTGGTGCAGCCAGCGCAGGAACCGCACGTCGTACTTGCGGTAGTGCGGCGGCACGCCGCGGTTCAGGTACGGGCGGCCGAGCCGGGACTGCAGGTGACCCTTGGTCGCGTACCAGGTGTCGCCCTTCCCGTC
>JANOUB010000324.1:0-3275 GCA_031416615.1 Thermoleophilia bacterium | reverse complement strand
GCCGCGAACCGGATCCTGCGGACGGTCGCCGAGGACCGCGATGTCGCGGCCGGCTACGAGATCTTCCACGATGTGCTCGCGGGGGTCGTGCTGGCCTGGAGAACCCAGCACATGGCGGAGCGGGCGCTCGAGCGTGAGCGCGCGGACGCGCGGCGTCGCCATCGACGCCTGGCGATTGTCGCGATCATCGCACTCGTAGGGCTCGCGGCGATGGCGGCGGTGACCGTGTACGCGCTGAGCCAGCGGAGCGAAGCGCAGCAGCAGGCCGCCGCGGCGCAGGCGGCACAGCAGCAGGCCGACTCCCAGGAGGCGCTCGCGAAGCAGGAGGCGAGCAAGGCGAAAGCCTCAGAAAAGGTCGCCGTACAGGCGCAGAACGAGGCCGAACAGTCGGCGCAGACGGCGACGGCGGCCGAGTCATCGGCCAAGGCCGAGGCGGCTAACGCAACGCAAGCTCAGGCAACTGCAACCGCCGAGGCCGCGAAGGCGAAGACTGCGCAGATTGAGGCGCAGCGGCAGGCGGCACTCGCCGTCGCGGCGAAGTCCGATGCGCAGCGCAGGGCGAGGGAGGCGACTTCAGCCAGACAGGAAGCGAACAAGCAGGCGTCTCGCGCGAAAGAGGAGCAGCAGCGGGCCGTTGCGCAGAAACGATCCGCGGAGAGCCGCGAGCTCCTCGCGACCGCCCTCTCGAAACTGCCGACGGATCCCGACACGAGCCTGAGCCTGGCTGTGAGAGCGGCGGCAATCGAGCCGTCGATCGGCGCCGAGGACGTCCTGCGCCAGGCTCTGCTCGCGTCGCGCGTGCGCGACGTCCTGCCCGGCGGCGGCGGTCCGGTCGCGTTCGCCGGCTTCGCGAGCGGCGGGACGCTCGTCGAGAGCCGTGGCGGCGCGCTCGCCGACCGGCGGGTCGTCACCGTCGCCGGCGGCGGCGAGATCAGGGAGTTCGATGCCCGCACTGCCGCGCTCCTCCACACCGTTCCGACCGCCGGCGACGTGAACGCGGCGATACTGAGCCCCGACGGCCGGATGCTCGCCACCGCCGGCCGAAACGGCACCGTGCGCCTGATCGCCGTCGCCGGGCCGTCTGTGATCCGGGAGTTCCTCCACGGGGGCTCGGTGACGAGCGTCGCGTTCTCGCCCGACGGCCGGCTGCTCGTCTCGACGGGCACGAACCAGACGGCGTGGATCTGGGACGTCGCGACCGGCTCCCCGCTCAGACGCCTCGTGCACCCGCGCGCAGTGCAACGCGCGTCGTTCAGCCCGGACGGCGAACGCATCCTCACGGTCTCGGGCGACCGCTTGGCGCGCCTCTACGATATCGCCACAGGCCGGTTGCTGAACACCTTCGAGCAGCGGGGTGCGGTGCTGAGTGCCGTCTTCAGTCCACGTGGTGATCGCGTCGTGACGACCGGGAGGGACGCTTTCCCTCGGCTCTGGGACGCCTCAACCGGAGAACTCGTCCGCGAGCTGCCGGGACATTCAGGCAACGTCCTCGTTGCGGCCTTCAGCCCGTCGGGCGATCGGCTCGTGACGGCCGGGACGGACACCACCGGCCGTGTCTGGGGCAGCGTCACCGGCGAGCTCCGGACCGTCCTGATCGGGCAGTCGAACGCGATCGTGAGCGCCTCCTTCAGCGGGGACGGCCGGTCGATCGTGACGGCAAGCCGCGATGGGACTGCTCGCATCTGGGATGCTGCGACTGGGAATCCCGACCTTCTGTTGCTCGGCCATGGCGGCGCGGTGATCGGCGCAACCTTCAGCACTGACGGCAGTACGGCTCTCACCGCGAGCAGCGACGGGACGGCACGGCTTTGGAACGCGCAGCGCGACCCGCTGCTGCGATTCGTCGGCCTACATCAGGGAGGAGCGACGGCTGTTGCATTCAGCCCTGACGGTCGCCTGGTAGCAAGCGGCGGCGTTGATGGTGCAGTACGAGTTTGGCACCTCGAGGGCGGCCTGGCGATGACCCTCGAGCATGGGGCAGCCGTGGCCAGTGTTGCCTTCGGACCCGGCGACACGACCCTCCTCACGGCAGGCGTAGACGGCGTGGCGCGAATCTGGTCGCTCCGAGACAGCAGCGTGACGCAGGAGTTCGGCGGGAGCGGCGACCCGATCCGCTCGGCAGCCTTCGACGGGAGCGGATCACGCGTGGTCACCGCAGGGGACGACGGGACGGCCCGGATCTACGAGACCCGGAGCGGCCGGGAGTTCCGCGTGCTCCGGCACGGCGCGCCGGTGGTGAGCGCCCGGTTCAGCCCCGACGGGACGCTGGTCGCAGCCGCCAGCGGCAATGCGGCATACCTGTGGCGTGTCGGCGACGGCCACTCGTGGCAGCTCCGGGCACATCGCGACGACGTCAGGTCTGTCTCATTCAGCAGCGACGGAACGAAGCTGGTGACGGCGAGCCGAGATCACGACGTGCTCATCTGGGATGTCGCAACGCGACGGGTCGTACAGACGTTGAGTGGCCACGTGGCAACCGTCGCAGGGGCCGTGTTCGGTGGCGACGGGCGCTGGGTCGTCACCGCGGGCCCGACGAAGGCCGGCATCTGGCAAGTCGGCTCGAGCCCACTGCGTGACGGCCGGCTGCTTTTCCTCCGCGGCAACACGAAGACGCTCACGGGGGTCGACTTCTCACCTGACGGCCGGCACATCGCCGTTGCCGGGGCGGACGGAAGCATCGGCCTCTACGACTGCGTGCTCTGCGGGAACGCCAGCCGGCTTGCCGCGGTGGCGCGGACGCGGCTCGACCGCATTGCCGCAGAACGCAAGAGATAGCCGGCCTTTCCGGCAGCGCTCGCGCTCGCCGGGAGGGCGAGCGCGAGCAGGAAGGATGAGCGCGAGACGGCGCGGCCGGAATGGTCGTGGCGAAACATGATGACTGGTTTGGATCAACCACTTTCGTCCGCGAGCCTCTCCCACAGGTTCGAGAACAACC
Source organism: Thermoleophilia bacterium (assembly GCA_031416615.1). Taxonomy (GTDB): domain Bacteria; phylum Actinomycetota; class Thermoleophilia; order Gaiellales; family Gaiellaceae; genus Gaiella. The sequence goes on along the minus strand of JANOUB010000324.1, from coordinate 340 downwards.
GCTGCACGGCCGGCTGCCGGATTGACCCGGCGAGCGTAAAAGCGCCCGCTGCGAACACCTTCGCCCCGGCGGGCGTCTCGTAATAGGTCATGTGCGCGGTCATCCCCGGCCCGAGCAGGTCCGGGATGGTGGCCAGCACATGTGTTCCCCGTGGTGAGCTTGGCGCCACCGCGTCGATCTCGATCCCTGCGTCCGAGAATGCGGTGCCGTTCTGGAGCTTGACGCCCTCGAAGATCCAGCTCTCCGCCGCGGCAGACCTGACCAGCCACGGGCCGCGATGCTCGCCCCCGTCGTTGCCGATGTACTGGACGCCGAGCAGGCTCGCCTCGGGGCGACCGAG
>JANOUB010000323.1:0-6345 GCA_031416615.1 Thermoleophilia bacterium | reverse complement strand
GAACCGGCTCGCGAACGCCGACCATGCGAACCTCGTGAGGACAGCCCGGGCGGCCCAGCGGCAGCTCGAGGCGGTGCGGCGGCTCCGCGCCTCCGGCGAGCTCGAGACGTTGCCGGAGCGGCTGCGGGAGGCAGCAGCGCTGCGCCATCGCCACCCGACAATGTCGCTGCGCGAGCTCGCCGGGCTCGCCAGCCCGCCGGCCACGAAAGCGGGCATGCAGCGACGGCTCGCGAAGGTGGTTGCGATCGCGGAAGCGTGACCGTCATCGTCATCCAGCGCGCGACAGAGATCGAAACGGGTCTACCTATCTTGAGCGTCGCGTCCCTGCTCCCGCCGCATCTTCATTAGCTCGCGGAAGGTGTCGCTTGCCTCCGTCGGAGTCTGACCGGGACGACGGAGAAGTATCGGCAGGATCCCCATAATGAGCAGGAGCAGAGCGAGAACGCCGACAATTATTAGGACGATAAGCCAGATGGGCATCGGTCCGTTCCTATCTGAGGCGGTGGTTGGTGATGGCTTGTTGCACCGCGGGATGGCTCAGAATGCGGGCGCGATCGCCGGGTGTGATTTCGTACGGCGCTCCGTGAATGTGGGATGGCATCAGCCGGTGAGTACGGATCAACTCCCGCAACCATTTGGGATCGAGGCCCACGCTCTCGGCAAATTGTCGCCCGTTCACGATGCTCACACCACACTACGTGCCGACGCGTAGCAAGACAATCCAACTGGGGGGCATCCCCGCTCACGTCGGTTGTCTGTCCGTCCCACACACGCCGCCACGACAGACTCCGCATGCGCTCCGCATCAACCCCGCGTAACTGAGCGAGCGGCCCGCGGGCGGGCCCCTTCAGGGATTTTGCGTGCGATCAAAGGATTCGCGCTAGCGGATCCGAGATCTTGCGGGGGGGAAATCAGGCGGGCTGGGGGAGGAGCTCCGAGGACGATCTCCTCCCCCAACCTCCGCGCTCCACCAAGGGACGGCGAACGGGGTCTGGATTCACCGTCCGGGAGCGCGAGCCCGCCTGAGAGCGAGTATGAGGGGCGCGGCACCATTCCTCAACTGGCGTCGGTCGGTAGGTAGAAGGAATGTCCGCGGCCCGGGGCTAGACTCGCCGGACAGTCACCTTTCGAAGAGAGCGAGGGCACATGGCGGTTCGCGTCGGTATCAACGGTTTCGGGCGCATCGGGCGGAACTTCTTCAGGGCACAGCAGGCGCTCGACGCCGACATTGAGATCGTCGCGGTAAACGACCTCGGTGACGCTGCCACGATGGCACACCTGCTGAAGTACGACTCGGTGCTGGGTCCGTTTACGGGCGAGGTGTCGCTCGGTGACGGCGTCATCAACGCTGGCGGCGAGCAGATGAAGGTGCTCTCCGAGCGCGACCCTGCCTCCCTGCCGTGGGGCGATCTCGGAGTGGACGTCGTCCTCGAGTCGACCGGCTTCTTCACGACACGAGAGGGAGCGCAGAAGCACCTCGACGCCGGCGCGACAAAGGTAATCATCTCGGCGCCGGCGACCGATCCCGACTACACGGTCGTGCTCGGGGTCAACGACTCGGGTTACGACAAGACACAACATCACATCGTGTCGAACGCGTCGTGCACGACGAACTGCCTCGCACCGCTCGCGAAAGTGATCGACGACCTGGCCGGGATCCAGAGCGGCTTCATGACGACGATCCATGCCTACACGTCGGATCAGAGCCTCCAGGACATGCCGCACAAGGATCTGCGGCGCGCCCGGGCGGCTGCGATCAACCTGATTCCGACCTCGACGGGAGCCGCGAAGGCGATCGGACTGGTGCTGCCCCACCTGAAGGGAAAGCTCGACGGAGTCGCGGTCCGCGCCCCTGTCGCGACCGGCTCGCTCACCGATCTCGTCGTCACCCTCGGCCGGGAGGTCACGAAGGAGGAGCTCAACGCTGCGTACGAAGCCGCTGCGTCCGGGCCTCTCGTGGGAATTCTGCAATTCTCGACCGACCCGCTCGTCTCGAGCGACATCGTCCACTCGCCGTTCTCGTGCATCTTCGACAGCGGCCTCACAATGGCCCACGGCTCGACCGCGAAGGTGTTCGGCTGGTACGACAACGAGTGGGGGTACAGCTGCCGCCTGGTCGACCTGGTTTCGAAGCTGTTGGCGTGAGGTCGCCTCGCTCGGTCGAGACGGCCGACGTCAGCGGCAAGCGGGTGCTCGTCCGAGCCGATCTGAATGTCCCGCTTGACGACGGAGCGATAGCCGACGACACGCGGATTCGCGCGTCACTGCCGACACTGCAATGGCTCCTCGACCACGGCGCGAGCGAGGTCGTCGTGTGCTCGCACCTCGGCCGACCGAAGACCGCCGACGATCGGGAGCGACTTTCGATCGCTCCCGTGGCGGAGCGGCTGCGGTCACTGCTCCCCGACGGCCGCATTCGGCTGCTCGAGAACACGCGCTTCGACCCCCGCGAGACGAGCAATGAGCGTGGGTTCGCCCGCGAGCTCGCTGAGGGGATGGACATCTACGTCAACGACGCCTTCGGGTCGGCCCACCGCGCCCACTGCTCGACGGAGGCCGTGGCTCATCTCCTGCCTGCCTACGCTGGCCTGCGGCTGCTCGCGGAGCTCGAACATCTCGGTCGCCTGCTCGGAGAGGTCGAACACCCCTTCGTGATCGTGGCGGGCGGTGCCAAGGTCGACGACAAGCTCGCAGTGCTCGAGCATCTCGGGGGGCGCGCCGACCGCGTCCTCGTCGGTGGCAAGATGGCGGAGCAGATGCGCGAGCACAATCCGCTCTCGTTCCCCGTGGAGCTGCCGGTCGACGTTGTTGCGGCGAGTGCCTTTGCCGAGGATGCCGAGGCCCGCGTGGCTACGGTCGATGCCGTACCGGTTGGCTGGCTCGGCCTCGACATCGGGCCCGCCACGGCGGAGGCGTTCGGCGCCATCATCCGCGAAGCGCGAACGATCTTCTGGAACGGGCCGATGGGTGTGTTCGAGTGGAGCCGCTTCGCTGCCGGCACGCGCGCGGTCGCCGAGGCAGTCGCCGACGCTGACGCGTACTCGGTCGTCGGCGGTGGCGATTCAGTGCGCGCGATCCAGGAGCTCGGCCTCGCCGACCGTGTCTCCTGGGTGTCGACCGGCGGCGGAGCGTCGCTCGAACTGCTCGAAGGCCGGGATCTTCCCGGCGTCGCGGCGATCCCAGAAGCTCGAGAGGAGAACGGATGAGATGACGAAGCTGATAGCCGGAAACTGGAAGATGTTCAAGGGCCCGCTCGAGACGCTCGCGTTCTTCGACGCGTTCGAGGCGCCGAACGGCGTCGACGTGGTGCTCTGTCCTCCGTTCGTCTCGCTCGAGGCCGCCGTCGGCGAGGAGTGGCCGATCTATGCGCAGAACGTTCACTGGGGCGGCGAGGGCGCGTTTACCGGCGAGATCTCGGCCGGCATGCTCGTCGAGCTGGGCGTCCAGGGTGCGCTCGTCGGCCACTCCGAACGTCGCCTCTATTTTGGCGAGACCGACGAGACTGTCCGGCTCCGGGCCGAAGCGGCGCTCACCGCCGGTCTCGGCGTGATCGCTTGTGTGGGCGAGACGGAGGCCGAGCGAGAAGCAGGCGAGACCGAGGCTGTGCTGCGCCGGCAGGTCGCGGCGCTCCCCTGCCACGATGGCCTCGTGATTGCCTACGAGCCTGTCTGGGCAATCGGCAGCGGCAAGACCGCGACGCCCGAGATGGCGCAGGACGCGCATGCTCTGATCAAGTCCCTTCACGAGACTCGCGTGCTCTACGGCGGCTCGGTCAAGCCGGAGAACGCTGCCGAGCTCCTCGCCCAGCCGGACGTCGACGGCGCGCTCGTCGGTGGCGCCTCGCTCGACGCCGTGTCCTTCTCGAGCCTGTGCCGGATCGCAGCTTCCCTCTCGTAACGCTCGTGATCCTCGACGGGTGGGGGCTTGCCCCGGCCGGCCCGGGGAACGCCGTGGAGCTCGCCGCGACGCCGGTGTTCGATGCTCTCTGGGCCACGTTCCCCCACACGCGCCTCGCAGCGTCGGGCGAGGCGGTGGGCTTGCCAGACGGCCAGATGGGGAACTCCGAGGTCGGCCACCTCACGATCGGCTCGGGTCGCGTGCTCTTCCAGGATCTGATGCGCGTCAACCTCGCCGTCCGCGACGGCTCGATCTTCGAAAACGCTGCGCTCTGCGCTGCTTTCGCACGAGCGAAGCAACGCGGCGGAGACGTGCATCTGCTCGGGCTCGTTTCGGAAGGCGGCGTCCACTCGCACGTCGACCACCTTCTGGCGCTGCTCGAGCTGGCCCGGCGCGAGAACATGGCAGACCGGACCTGGATCCACGCCTTCACTGACGGCCGCGACGTTTCGCCGCATGCGGCCGTGGTCGACCTCGCACGCCTGCCGACGGACATGATCGCAACCGTCGTGGGCCGCTACTACGCCATGGACCGTGACAACCGAGCCGATCGCACCGAGCGCGCGGCCGGTACGATCCTCGACGGCATCGGCGAGCGCGCTGCCGATCCGGTGGCGGCCCTGGCGGCAAGCTACACCCGAGGCACGACCGACGAGTTCGTCGAGCCGATCGTCGTGGCGGGCCATCCACACCTCGATCCGGCCACCGACTCTGCAATCTTCTTCAACTTCCGTTCCGATCGAGGCCGCCAGCTTTCACGGCGGCTCCTCGAGCTCGGCGTCGACCTGACGACGATGACCCGCTATGCGGAGGACATCGCGACGCCGGTCGCATTTCCGGAGCAGCACGTCGCCGACACTCTCGCCGAGACACTCAGCGCAGCCGGCATCCGGCAACTGCACGCGGCCGAGACGGAGAAGTACGCACACGTGACCTATTTCTTCAATGGTGGCGAAGAAGCCGAGTGGAGCGGAGAGACGAGGGCGCTCGTGCCGTCGCCACGCGATGTCGCGAGCTACGACCTGAAGCCGGAGATGTCCGCCGCAGGTGTGGCGGATACAGTCGTCCAGGCCCTGCCGGACGGCTATGGCTTCTGCGTCGTCAACTTCGCGAACCCCGACATGGTTGGCCACACCGGTGTGATTCCCGCCGTCGTGCGCGCGGTCGAGGCAGCCGATGCCGCCCTTGGCCGGGTGGTCGCCGCCACGCTCGCGCTCGGTGGGGTCTGCCTCGTGACAGCCGATCACGGCAATGCCGAGAAGATGCTCGAAGCCGATGGCGTCAGCCCGCACACGGCCCACACGACGAACCCGGTGCCGCTCGCTCTCACCGCCGCAGACGCCGGTCTGCGGGAGGGCGGCAGCCTCGCCGACCTCGCGCCGACGGTGCTCGCGCTGCTCGGGCAACCGGTGCCGCCGGCGATGACGGGCAGAAGCCTGGTCTCCTGCGAAGACAACAAGAATCGGTGACATTTCAGTAAGTCGTAAATTGTTGGTGCACAATCCGAGAACGGCTGTATGCTCGCCGCGAGTTGGCGCTCGAACAGCCTGATCCCGGCATACTCCGCAAAGCCCAGCGCGGCGACGAGCGGGCGTTCTCGATCATCGTTCGCGCCTATGAGCGGCCCATCTACAACTACGTTCTGCGCCTCGTTGGCGACCGGGCGCTGGCGGAGGATCTGACCCAGGAGGTCTTCCTGCGCTTGTACCAGGGTCTACCCGGCTTCTCGCTCAGGTCGCGCTTCACGACGTGGATGTTCCAGGTCACGAAGAACCGTGTGCTCGACGAGCTGCGGGCGCTCGAGAGACGGCCCCGGTGCGTGGTCAACATCGACGACATCGCCCCGCTCGAGTCGCTCGACGCGCCGTTCGAGCGGGCGGAGACGATCGACGCTCTGTGGCGGTCCGTCGAGGCGCTGAACGTCGACCTCAAGATGGCGCTGCTGCTCCGCGACGTTGTCGGTCTCTCGTATCGGGAGATCGCAGACTCGCTCGAGATCACGCTCGCCACCGTGAAATGGCGGATCTACAAGGCGCGTGAGGAAGTCCAGGCTGCGCTCGTGCGCGACGGGGTCGGGGTCGCCACCTCGTCGGCGGGCGCCGTCAGCACGATCACCGAGTAGAACTCCGTTCGGGGGATCTTTCGTTCCAGGCGCAAGTTTCTGCCGCCGACGTGGACGGTTCGTGTCGCTCAGAATGAGGACGAGAGCTCCGGCCCTGGCGACGACGACTCGTCCGAGGTCGAGGCGCGGGGCACACTCACATTCTCCCCGGACGGGTTCAGCGCGATCGTGACGCCGACGTTGCCGCGTTCGCCCGTGACCTGCACGATCCCGACCAGCGTGCTGGCGCAGGTCAAGGCGCAGTTCAAAGCCGGCGACATCGTCAAGATGGAGTGCATCATGGTTGGTGTGACGCTCACTCTGAAGGAGATCGAGAAGAAGGGCGA
>JANOUB010000322.1:0-1833 GCA_031416615.1 Thermoleophilia bacterium | reverse complement strand
GTCTGGCTTCGTCGCGGGCGACCCCGAGCTCGTGGCCGCGTTGAAGCAGTTCCGCCCGAACACGGGCACGGCACCGCAGGAGTTCGTCCAGCGGGCGTCGGTCGTCGCCTGGGGCGACGAGGAGCACGTCGAGCGAGCCCGGGCGGCGTACGGTCGGAAGAGGACGTTGTTTCTCGACCTGTTCACCCGTGTCGGCCTGCGCGACGCGGGCGGGCCGGCCACGATGTATCTATGGGTCGCCACCCCGGCCGACGAGACGTCCGAGGGCTTCGCGACACGACTGTTGGAGCAGGGCATCCTCGTGGCGCCAGGGTCGTTCCTCGGCCGCTCGGGCGAGGGCTATGTGCGGTTCGCGCTCGTGCCCACCGACGAGGAGTGCAAACGGGCCGTGGAGATCCTGGAGCGAGCGTGCGCGCGCTGACGGCCGTCGCGTAGCACCCGCCGTCAGGCGCGCGCCAGCGGCGTGATGTTCTCGAGCGCGAGCACGAGTCGGTCCCGTTCGACCTCCAGGTCGTGGCGGCCCTGGAGGTTCAACCAGAATCGCTCGGTCGTCCCGAAGTACCGCGCGAGCCGAAGGGCCGTGTCGGCGCTAATGCGTCGCTTCCCGTGCACGATCTCGTTGATGCGACGCGGCGGTACACCGATGGCCACAGCCAGCCGGTGCTGGGTCACCCGAAGCGGCTCCAGATACTCGTGGAGGAGTAGCTCGCCCGGGTGGATGGGAGGCATGATCGGAGTGGCGTTCATTTGATCCTCCTCAGTGGTAGTCAACGATCTCGACATCCTCGGCGCCGGCAGGCGTCCAGCGGAAGCAAATCCGCCATTGCCGGTTGATGCGGATGCTGTACATGTCTGCACGATCGCCGCGAAGCTTCTCGAGCCGGTTTCCGGGAGGCACCCGAAGGTCGCTCAGAGCGTCGGCGGCGTCGAGAATGAGAAGCTTTCGCAATGCCATCCGCTGTGTGTTCTCGTCGAGCTTACGGAGCCGTTGCCTCCGCCAAACGGTTTCGGTGTCCCTATCTCGGAACGACTGCAGCACCGATTCGGATCATAACGTATTGCGTTATGAACGTCAAGCGTTATGCTGAGACGGTGCCTCGAGCTCGCGATCTGACGCCTCCCTACCCCACACGACCTTCGGATGCGAGAGAATCAGCTGCAATGGAGTTCGCGCCGCAGATCGAGGAGATGTGGGAGTCCGGTTCGCTCGACCCTGCCGTGATCGAGGAGGTGATCGGCCTGCTCGACGCGGGAGCGATTCGCGTCGCTCAGCCGGCCGGTGACGGGTGGCTCGTGAACGAGTGGGTGAAGAAGGCGATCCTCCTCTACTTCCGGATCCGGAAGGTCGAGCCGATGGACATCGGCGGGCTCCACTTCCTCGACAAGATCCCCGTCAAGTCCGACTACGCCGACCGCGGTGTCCGGGTCGTGCCGCCCGGTGTGGCGCGATACGGCTCCTTCCTCTCCGAGGGCTGCGTGCTGATGCCCGGGTACGTGAACATCGGCGCCTGGGTGGGGCCACGCACGATGGTCGACACGTGGGCCACGGTCGGATCGTGCGCGCAGATCGGCGCCGACGTCCATCTCGCCGGCGGCGTGGGTATCGGCGGCGTGCTCGAGCCGCCCCAGGCGGCACCCGTGATCGTCGAGGACGGCGCCTTCATCGGCTCGCGGGCCGTGATCGTCGAGGGCGTGCGAATCGGGGCAGGGGCCGTGATCGCGCCGAACGTGGTGCTGTCGGCATCGGTCCCGATCATCGACGTGACAGGGCCGGAGCCGGTCGAGTATCGCGGCGAGGTGCCGGCCCGAAAGGTCGTCCTCCCCGGCGTGCGG
>JANOUB010000321.1:0-1507 GCA_031416615.1 Thermoleophilia bacterium | reverse complement strand
CGGATCTGCCTGGACGGAGAGCACCTCCTTGCGCAGGAGCGAGGCGAGAAGCGGCTCGAGGGCGGCGGCGTCCATGCCGCTGAGGGAACTCAGGCCCTGTTTCGTGAACGTCTTGCCGAGCACCGCGCCGTCCTGGACGAGCCGACGCTCCTCGGCCGTCAGCCCGTCGAGGCGGGCGGCGACGAGCGCGTGCAGGGTCGCAGGCATCTCGAGCTGTTCGATCGGCCCGGTGGGCCGGTAGACGTCGCCGTCCCGCGTCAGCAGACCCCGGTCGAGCAGCATGCGGACGGTCTCGACAGCGTAGAGCGGCACACCCTCGGCCCGTTCGAGGACGCGCTCTCGCAGATCATCCGGCAGGCCGGGCACGAGGCCGGTGAGCAGCTCGTGCATCGCCGTCGCCGGCAGCGGCTCGAGGTAGAGCTGCGTATAGCCGCGCTTGCCGGCCCACGTCGAGCGCTTCTCTGCGAACTCGGGCCGGGCGAGCGCGAACACGTAGAGCGGCTGGTTGCGTGACCAGTCGAGCAGATACTCGATGAAGTCGAGCAGACCCGCATCGGCCCATTGCACGTCCTCGAAGAGCAGCACCGTAGGGCTCTGCTCGGCGAGCCGCTCGAAGAGAATCCGCCAGGCCGAGAACAGGTTCTCCTCGTCGCCGGGGATGCCGTCCTCGAGGCCGAGGAGGTGAGCGATGCGAGGCCTCACCCAGCGGCGCTCCTCCACGTCGGGCACATGCTTCTCGAGGGTCTGCGCGAGCTTCTCGCCGGCCGAAACAACGTCCTCGTCGTCGAGGATCCCGCAGCGCATGCGCACCATCTCCGCCAGAGCCCAGTAGGCAACGCCCTCGCCGTAGGAGAGACAGCGGCCCCGGTGCCAGAACGCGTCGAGAGCGAGGCCGTCGATGTACTTCTCGAACTCCCAGGCGAGCCGCGACTTGCCGATTCCCGCGATCCCCGAGACAAGGACGAGCTGGGCGCGCCGTTCCTCCTCGGAGGCATGGAAGAGGTCCTTCACGAGCTGCAACTCACGGTTGCGGCCGACGAACGGTGCCTCGAGCCCCGCCGAGCGCATCGAGCCTCCCCTGCCTGCGACGACGCGCAGGGCCCGCCAGAGCTGCACGGCCTCTGCCTTGCCCTTCATCTCGTGCAGGCCAGCGTCCTCGTAGGCGATCGTGGTCTCGGTCGCTCGCTTGGTCGCCTCGCCCGTGAGGACGGTGCCTGCCTCGGCTGCCGACTGAATCCGGGATGCGGTGTTGACGAGGTCGCCGGCGACCATGCCCTGGTTCGTGGCGCCGAGCGTCACCGCAGCCTCCCCGGTCAAGACGCCGGCGCGCGCGCGAAGCAGCGGGTCGATCCCGGGGATCGCCGCAGCGAGATCGAGCGCCGCCCTGACGGCCCGCTCGGCGTCGTCCTCCTGCGCGACGGGCGCACCCCAGACGGCCATGACGGCGTCGCCGATGAACTTCTCGACCGTGCCACCGTACCGTTCGATCACCGTGCGAGCGACATCG
>JANOUB010000320.1:0-10358 GCA_031416615.1 Thermoleophilia bacterium | reverse complement strand
CTCCATCACGGCCCACACTGCAAACAGCTGCATCAGCCAGCCGACGCACTGGAACAGCGCCGCTCCGAGCGCCGGGACCGGCCTCCGCAGGACCGCGAGCCCCTGCCGGGCCATCGTGACGACCGCGCGGAGGCTGCCCATACCGTCGTGCACCCGCCCCTCGCCGGTGCGGGCAGTGACGAGACCCACAGCGAGCAGGGCAATGCCGGCGAGGCCGAAGATGACGAGGCTCGTCACGGCCCAGTGCGGGATCTTCGCCGTCAGAAGCACCCACGTGACGAGGAACGCGACGGGAAAGAGGTCGAACAGCCGGTGCGCGAACACCGTTCCGAGCAGCGTTGCGCTCGTCCCCTTCCCGTGCGGCAAGCTCCGGCGCAGGACGGCGACCCGGGCGAGCTCGCCGGCGCGGGCCGGCAGCACGGCGTTCCCGAGCAATCCGATCCCGAAGGCGGAGAAGACCTGGCCGAACGGCGGCTGCGGCTCGGGGAGCGCCTGGTCGATCGTCAGCCGCCACGAGAGCGACCGGGCGAGCACGGAGATCAGGTTGAGGAGGACACCGACGACCACCCAGCGCCAGGAGACGAAGTCGAAGGAGTGGTAGACGGTCGTCCAGTCGGGCCCGCGCCACCAGATCGCGAGGATCGCCGCCACGAGCGACGCGAGGACGAAGACGCCACGCGCCCAGCGGTTGCGGGCGAGCCGCACCACCTGGTTCATGCTGCGCGAGCCCCCTCGCCCGCGATGACGCGCTCGTAGATACCTTCGAGCCGCCGGGCGATGTCGCTCCACGCGTAGCGATCGATGGCGAGCGCGCGTGCGGCAGCGCCCATCGCGACGCGGCGCGGCTCGTCGGCGAGCAGGGCGGCGACCGCTTCGGTGAGCGCGGCAGGGTCGTTCGGCACGACCGAGACCGCCGTCTCGGGAGTGGTCACCTCGCGATACCCGGGAATGTCGGAGGAGACGACGGGCAAGGCGCAAGCAAACGCGCGCGTCAGCACCATGCCGAAGCTTTCCCCTCCGAGCGACGGCGCCACGAGGGCCTTCGTGCTGGCGAGCAGGGCCGTCAGTTCCTCCTGCGGAAGAAAGCCGAGGATGTCGATACCCTCGTCGGAAACCCGCAGCCGGGTGAGGAGGAGCCTCACTGCGAGGGGATCCGAGCCGCAAATCTGCAGCCGGGCCCCTGTCCGGCGATGGATCTCCGGCCAGGCCCGCAGGAGCACCTGTAGCCCCTTCCGGGGCTCCTGCCGGCCGGCGAAGGTAACCGTATGCTCCCGTCCCGCGGGATCGACGGTATCAGGGATGAGAACGCCGTTCGGGACGATCTCGTAGTCGCCAGGGAGCCAGCGGGCCGCCGACTCGCGCGCCCGCTCGGAGACCGCGATTCGCTGGTCGATCCGGCTCGCGAGAAAGCCAAAAACGGGAATCGCCGGCTTCATCAAGCCGAGGTCGCCCGAAGCATGGTGGGTGGCGACGATGGGCGAGGTGGCCATTGCGAGCACCGAGATGCAGGTCACGGGTGTGATCGGCTCGTGCAGATGGAGCACGTCGAAGCGCTCACGCTCGAGCACGCGCCTGATCCGGAAGATCGCCCGCGGGCTGAGGATGATGTTCGGCAGCGACCCGTTCGCCGGCACGATCACCGAGCGGCCGATCGGGATCACGTTCGCCGGCGGATCGCCGTGGCGGCCGACCCTGGGGTGCAGGAAACGCGTGAACTGCCCGGGTGGGTCATTGCCCATCACCAGCCGCACCTCGTGCCCGCGCGCCTCGAGCGCCTCGGCCTGGAGTTCGGCATGCTCGACGACCGCGCCCCAGAACGACCACGAGAACGGCACCACGATGCCGATCTTCACACGGAGAGCCTATTCATTCCGCGGTCGCGCCGGGGAGGACGCGTTCCCAGAGGCGTGCGAGCACGCCGAGCTCGGCCTCGTCGAAGCGGTCGAGGAAGCTGCCGCGCACTCCCGCGAGGTGGGTGGGACGTGCCTGTTCGAGCCTGGTCCGGCCCGCGGCCGTGAGCTCGGCGTTCAGACCCCGGCGGTCGGCCTGACAGGGCGTTCGCTCCACCGACCCGGCCTGCGCCAGGCGGTCGACGAGCCGGGTCAGCCCGCTCTGGCTGAGGATGACCGAGACCGCGAGGTCTGACATCCTCATCCGGTTCTCGGGTGCCTGGGCGAGAGTGAGGAGCACCTCGTACTCCTGCAGGGAGAGAGCATGGGTCGCGCGGAGCTCCGCATCGAGGTCGCGGACGAGCGCGCTGTGAGCCCGGAGCAGGCCGCGCCACGCGCCGAGTTCTGCAGGCGAGAGGGTGTTGGGGTTGACGGCTGGTATTTGCATATGCAATTATTCTTCTTGCTACAGCAAGTATTCCTGAAAGAGAGAGTTCCGTCCAACTCGACGGATGGGAACGGACAGACAAAGGAGAGCGCGATGCGCTTCGAAGGTATCCATCACGTGACCTGCATCACCGGCGACGCGCCCGGCAACGTCGACTTCTACACCCGCGTACTCGGCCTGCGCATGGTCAAGAAGACCGTCAACCAGGACGATCCGACGGTCTACCACCTCTTCTACGCGGACGAGGCAGGCAGCCCCGGGGCCGACATCACGTTCTTCGAGTACCCGGGTGCCCGCCGCGGCCGGGCCGGAGCGGGGATGGTGCACACGATCACGTTTCGCGTCGCCTCCGACGACGCACTCGACTTCTGGGAGGCCCGGCTCGGGGCGGAGGGAATCTCGAGCCGGCGCACCGAGGGTCGGCTCGGGTTCGACGACCCAGAGGGTCTCGGGCTCGAGGTGGCCGTCGTCTCGACGACCGACCAGGCGCTCGTCGCGACGCACCCCGAGGTCCCGGCAGAGCACGCGTTGCAGGGTTTCGAGAGTGTGCGTGCGTTTGCCAACGATCCCGAGGCGAGCCGCGAGCTCCTGGAAGGGACGCTCGGCTTCGTTCCTGCCGGTGAGCACACCTGGGAGGTGCGTGGAGCCGTCCGGGGCGGTCACTTCGCCTACGACCCGTCGCCGGGCTTCGGCGCCGGCATCCCGGGGGCGGGGACGGTGCACCACGTCGCCTGGGCCTCGAACATGGACGAGCAGGAGGCCTGGCTCGATGTCGTTCGCAACGCCGGCCGGCATCCGAGCGGCGTTATCGACCGGTTCTGGTTCCGCTCGATCTACTTCCGCGAGCCGAGCGGCGTGTTGTTCGAGATCGCGACGCTTGGCCCCGGCTTCACGATCGACGAGGAGGCCGAGCATCTCGGCGAGGCTCTGATCCTGCCGCCCGCGTTCGAGCACCTGCGGGCAGAGATCGAGCCGGCGCTGACGCCGATCCCCGATCCGCGCGCAGCTTGGGCGACCTCGTGACGAGCGGGCTCCGCTCCCTCGAGCGGCCTGCTGCCGGCACCCCGGAGGGAGCGCTCGTGCTCCTGCACGGCCGCGGGGCGGACGAGCACGATCTGTTCCCGCTGCTCGACGCGCTCGACCCGGAGCGGCGGCTGCTCGGGATTGCCCCGCGGGGCCCGCTCGCGCTGCCGCCGGGCGGGGCCCACTGGTACGCGCTTGGCGGCATCCCGACGCCCGACCCCGGCACCTTCTTCCCCACGTTCGAGGCCGCGGCGGCGTTCCTCGACGAGCTACCGGTGCCGATCGACCGAGTCGTGCTCGGCGGTTTCTCGCAGGGCGCGGTGATGAGTTGGGCGCTCGGGCTCGGCGCGGGCCGTCCGCGCCCCGCCGCGATCGTGGCGCTGTCGGGCTTCATGCCGGAGGTGGAAGGATTCGAACTCGACCTGACGGGCCTCGACGGTTATCCGATCGCGGTTGCGCACGGGTCGCTCGACCCGATCATCCCGGTCGAGTTCGGCCGCGCGGCAGCCGAGCGCGTACGCGCAGCCGGCGCCGAGTTGTTGTGGCGTGAAACCCCGGTGCCGCACACGATCGACCCAAGCGTGCTGCCGGAGCTGCAGGCGTTCGTCGCTGCCGCGGTGAGCTGACGCGCGCCGCGGCGACAGGGTTCAGCCTGTCTCCAGGGTGGACAGCTCGCGTGGTAGCGCAAATCCTGCCCTCGTTTCAGCGGCAGGGGAGCCCTCGGCCATTCTCCTCGGAGTCGCTCAATGCGGTGTGTCGTGTTCTAGGCGGCGGCCGAGGCTGATCACATCATCGGGCGTATAGCCAAGTGCTTCGTAGAAGATCACCGCAGCGTGGTTTGCACCGCGGATCAGGAGATTGATCTTCGGGCATCCGGCCTCGTGAAGCACGCGTTCTACCTCGGCCATGAGGGCCCGCCCGACGCCGGCACGGCGGGAGGTCTGCGCGACGGCGAGGTAGTTCACCCACCCACGGTGCCCGTCGTACCCGGCCATCACGCTGCCGACGATCTCTGCTCCCGCGATCGCGACCAGGAACCACTCGGGTTGGACTCGCAGCTTGCGTGCGATGTCCTTGCGCGGATCGTTCCACGGACGCGTGAGACCGGCTGCCTCCCACAGCGCGACGACCGCGCCCACGTCGTCTGGGGCAAACGGCCGAATCACCAGACCCGCGTGGTCAAGTCGGACAGTCATCCCCGCTGCCGGATCTGGCTCGAACTCGTCGTCGATCCGGCGGCGCTCACGTGCAGCGTCCCGCTCGATCTGTGGCCGGCGACGTCTCAGCTGCGGCCAGAAGCCCTCCCGATCGACGAGCACTCTCCCTTCGCGAACGACCTCTGCCAGAAGAAGCGGGGCGGCGAGCGCATCGGCGAGCTCGACGATTTGCACGTTGGCGCCCACCCGCTGAGCCAGCCGGCCCGCGAGCACCCATCGGTCGGCGCCCTCCCGGAGGGTGACGAGAAGGTCGATGTCACTCTCCCCGTGCTCTTCTCCCCGTGCTCGAGAGCCGAAGAGCACGGCGAACGACACCGCCGGCTCCGTCCGCAGTGCCGCTCTCAGTGCGGAGAGAAGTGGCCAGGACCGACGGAGGTACACGCGCTCGGCGAGCGGGACGTCGAGTGTGCGCGGTGACGGGCGCTCGGCGCGGAAGAGCCCCTGCGCGACCGCCCGCCGGAGCGTCCGCTCCGTCGTCCCGAGCTCGGCCGCCAGATCGGGGAGCCTGGTCTCTATCCTGCGCTCAGGGTAGCAGTTTGTATGTCCGATATAAGTAGATCGTACGTCCGTAAATATCGTTCGGTGTGTCCGCAGAGCAATAACGCCAGCTCACCACCGCACACAAGACGCAGAGCGCCGCTCACATCAGCGGCGGGTTCGGTATGCCACGCTCCGATGCCGCACTGCACGCACGATCACGCGAGCACCGCGGCGTGACGGGCCCTCGATCGTGTACAGAACCCGGTAGCTCCCGACCCGCGCGACCCAGAGCCCGCTGAGCCGCCCCCGAAGCTGCTTTCCGACCATCTCGGGGTCGAGGCGAAGCGAGTCGATCGTCGAGGCCACATCCTCGGCGAGACGGGGTGGGAGAGCGTCGAGGTCGGCGAGGGCATCTCGCGTCAGGAAGCCTGGAGCCACCGTTTTGCGTGATCGCGAGGCGCTCGTCCGGGTCGTCAGGACGCGCGGGGAAGGAGTCATGCAGGCCGGGAGCCTTCATGACTTCTTCCCCGCGCGGAGCGCACCGTCCGGGTGGGGCCACCCCGAAGGGAAGAAACGGGCCCCACCCGGACGGTGAGCGGCCTGGCGGGCCGGACGAGATGCAACGCCCACGCAAAACGGTGGATCCGGGCTGAGAGCTCAGTCACGGATGTAGCGACCGCGAACGGCATCCCAGGCGACCAGTCGGCCCGCCTCGACGTCGCGCTCGCTGCGGTCGAGCTGGTCGAGCAGATCCGTGTCGCCGAGCGTCTCGAGCGTCAGCTCGACCGACTCCCACTCGTCAGGCGAGAGCATCAGCGCGACCGGCCTTCCCTTGCGTGTGATCACGACGTGCTCACCCCCGTCCTCGATCTGGTCGAGCAGCTCGCTGAGCGTCGCCCGTGCTTCCGTCAGGGGAATAACCTTCGCCACGACGTCACTGTACATAATTCTGTCCTTCCAATGGTGCCACTAACCCGAGCCTAGACGCGAACCATCTTGCTGTCTATTATCTCTTGCAGACATGCCCTGGCGCGTCCAGTGAGTTCCTCTGCGGAGCAGGCGTTGGAGGGTTTCGACTGCGTGCGTGCTGTCCGTTGACGGAGGGCGGCGACAGACTTCAGTCTGTCGCCAGGGTCGCAATCCTCGCGACCGCCGAAACCCAGGAGACCGGCTGAAGCCGGTCACCGGAGCACTGACGCCGACGAATAGAGTGCACGAGATGATCGCCGCCGACGAGGGTCTCGCCGAGCTCCACACGCACCTCGGCGGCTCGGTCGCCTCGGACATCCTCTGGAGCCTCGCGCACGAACAGGGCATCGCCCTGCCCGTCAAGGACTACTGGGAGTTCGTGGGGCTCGTCACCGTGTCGGATCCCCGCGGCGTCGAGAACCTCGACGCGCTCGACGCGATCTACCACTGGACGGAGCTGATCCAGTCCTCCCCGCTCGCGGTCGAGCGATCAGTCCACGCGGCGATCGGCGGCGCCTACCGCTCGCAGAGGATCACGACGCTCGAGCTGCGCTTCAATCCGATGAAGCGAAATCGGGGTGGCGAGCGCGACCTCGACCACATCATCCTCGCCGCGATCCGCGGCCTCGACCGCGCGCGGCTCGAGTACCCGCAGGTGCGCGCAGGGCTGATCCTGATGATGGATCGCACGTTCAACGCGCGGCAGAACGCGATCATCGTCGACAAGGCGATTGCCTGGGCCGACCGCGGCGTCGTCGGCGTCGACATCGCCGGGCCGCGCCCCGGGGGAGCCCGCTACGACTACACGTCCGTGCAACCGATGGTCGAGACGGCACGCGCCGCCGGCCTCGGCGTCACGATTCACGTCGGCGAAGAGGGTGCGACGGGCGCGGAGGAGATCGGCGAGGTTCTCGAGTATCTGCGGCCCGACCGCATCGGCCACGGGATCCTCGCCGCCCGGGATCCGGCGCTGATGGGCCTGCTACGTGACGCGGGAACGGTGCTCGAGATCTGCCCCACCTCCAACCTGTTGACGAAGGCCCTGGCCGACGAGGACGCGATCCGCGCCACCTTCCGCGCTTTCGTCGATCACGGTGTCGCGTTCACGATCGCAACCGACGGGCCCGAGATGATGGGGACGCACCTGCGCGACGAGTTCGAGTTGCTCGAGCGCATCGGCGCCCTCGACGCGGATGAGCTACGCCAAGCGAACGCCCGCGGACACACCGCGAGCTTCATCCGCCGCCGCTGAAGGGCTAGCTCGCGGCGGGGGGCGGCGAGGGCGGCGCGTCGCCAGCTTCGCCGGCGACCGAGTCGACGGCGCTGCCTACGGTGTCGTCAACGACGTCCGTCGCCTTGTCGACCGCACCCTTGACGTCGTCGGCATGGTCGCCTGCCATGTCCTTGACCTTGTCGACGAGTGGAGCGGCCTTGTCAGCGACGTCGGCCACGACGTCCTTCGTCTTGCCTAGCAGCTTGTCCAGGAATCCCATGCCGCCACTCTACCGGTCGGGCGCCCCCGGTGTCGAGTCAATGTTGGACGCCTGTTCGGCCCTTCCGCACAAGCAGCTCACGAATCCGATCGGGCCCATCTCGCAGGTCGTCACACACCCGTACGTCACCCGCTTGTCGCGATCACGCCCCGGGCGCTCCTCTTCTCGAGCCGCTCGCCTACACGTCGACGTGGGTGCGACGGTGGGCGAGGAACTCGAGCAGGTCGGAGCGCGTCAGGATCGCGGCCGGCTTACCGGCGATGCCCACGACGACCGCGGCGTTCGGACCCGAGAGATCGGCGAACACATCGTCGAGCGAGGCCCGCACGTCGACCGCCGCAAGCGGTGGCTGCATTGCGACGGCGATGTCCTCGTTCAGCGCGTCCGGGTTCTTGAACACGCGGTCGAGGAGGCTGCGCTCCTGGATCGAGCCGACGATGTCGGTGAGTGCCTCGGCCGTCCCGTGGCGCACGACGGGCAGCTGGGAGATGCCGTAGCGCTGCATCAGCTCGATCGCGGCGCCGACCTTTTTCGTCGACTCGATCGTGACGAGATCGGGCAGGTTGGTTTCCCCGCCCCGCTTGAAGCGGAGAACCTCGTCGACGGCAGGGGTGGGCGATGTCCGCTCCATGAAGCCGTACTGGATCATCCAGTTGTCGTCGTAGAACTTCGAGAGGTACGAGCGGCCGCCGTCCGGCAGCAGCATCAGCACGCTCGCCTCGGGCCCCAGGCGACTCGCTATCTGGAGCGCCGCCCACGCCGTCGAACCGCACGACCCGCCGACGAGCAGCCCCTCCTCGCGCGCGAGCCGCCGTGCCGTGAGGAACGAGTCGCGGTCGGAGACGCGCACCCACTCATCGACAACCTCGGGGCTCATCGTCTGCGGCCACGTGTCCTTGCCGATGCCCTCGACGAGGTAGGGGCCGAGCGGATGGTCGGCGTCCTCGGTGTAGACCGAGCCTTCCGGGTCGGCGCCGACGATCCGCACCTCGGGACGATGCTCCTTGAAGTACCGCCCGACGCCGGAGATCGTGCCGCCCGTGCCGACCGAGATCACGATCGCGTCGATCTGGCCGCCCTCGGTCTGCTCCCAGATCTCTGGTGCGGTTGTCTTGTAGTGAGCTTCGGGGTTCGCCATGTTCGAGTACTGGTCGGGCTTGAAGCCGCCGGGGATCTCCTCGGCCAGCCGGTCCGAGACCGAGTAGTACGACTCGGGCGAGTCGTGGTCGACGGCGGTCGGGGTGATCACGACTTCGGCGCCGTACGCGCGCAGAGTGGAGATCTTCTCCTGGCTCATCTTGTCGGGCATCACGAAGATGCAGCGGTAGCCTTTGCCCGCAGCGGCGATCGCGAGCCCGACGCCGGTGTTGCCGGAGGTGGGCTCGACGATGGTGCCGCCCGGGCGGAGCTTGCCCTCGCGCTCGGCGGCATCGATCATCGCGAGCCCGATGCGATCCTTGTTGGAACCACCGGGGTTGAGGAACTCGAGCTTGGCGAGCAACGTCGGGGGCACGTCGGCGGCGAAGCGGTCGAGCCGCACGATCGGCGTGTCGCCAACGAGGTCGAGCAGGGTCGGGTAGGTGCGGCTCACCGGCCGAAGACTACGCGGCGGTGCCGCTCGGCGACGGTGCCACCCGGGCGCGATCAGCAGAGCGTGTTGTGGTTGTAACGGTCGAGCGTCGAGGCAAGCGTGTTCGCCTGGTTCTTCTGGGCGGTCGACATCGCCCCGTGGGTGATGCCGTTGAAGGAGACCGCGATGAGGAGCGTCGACCCGTCATTGTTCGCGGTAACTGCGGCCGGGCACGTACCGACCCCCGCGATGACGTTGAGCCGGGCGCCGAGCAACTGGGACGCGAGATTGAAAGCTGGATCGCTCGCCATCTTCATGCCGTCCGACACCTTCCTCTTGTCCAGAGTTCGCGTCGCCGTCAGGCATGTGTCGACGTGCAGCAGTCCAACCAGCACATGGCCGCCGGCGTCGTGCGCCACCGCAATCGTCTCGTCGAGGATCGCCCGCTGGTTGCCTTTGGTGCAAGAGTTCCAGTTCTTCCAGAAGCCTTTTGACCGGGCTAGCCCTCCGGGCGGCGGCTGGTTGTCGATCGCGAACACGCGGGTCTCGGCGAGTGCGACCGTGAAATCCGTGCACACCACGCTGTTGTCCCCGCTCGGATTGAAGACGACGAAGAACGGCGGCCCGAGCGTCGTCATCCAGCCGGGCATCACGATCTCGCACAGCTGGTGGGTGGTACCGGCATCGAGATCGCCCGCGAAGATGACCGATCCCCCGTTCGCCGCGTTCGGGGTCAGGCTGCCGAGAACGGACCCAGCAACAGTGGCCGAAGCGCCGCTCCGGATCTGGAACGTGAACGACTGGGATCCTGAGGGGGCGAATCCGGTGACCGTCTTCAGCAGCGCCGCGTGACCCGGCAGATCGTCGTTCGTGATCGTGCAGGCGCGCGTCTGAGCGTTCGCGATCTCCCCGGTGCAACCCGCGCCAGTGCCGGACGCGTAGCCTCCGTCGGCGACCGGCTCGATCGCGTACGGCCCCGCAGGTGGCTCGACGATGTTCGTGCAGTCGGGCTCGAAGGGTGTCGGGTTACCGCCGTTCAGACGGAAGGAGAAGTCGTCGCAGGTGTTCTGACCGCCGTCGTTGTTCGTGACAGACATCGTGACGGCGACCTCTGGACCAGCGGTGACGTCGAGCGTGACGAGCGCGGTGTCGGTCGCCCCGCCATCGTCACGGACGGTGTACGTGAAGCTGTCCGGGCCGTGATAGTCGGGCGCAGGCGTGTACGACAGGGTTCCACCGGGACCGGTCGTGACCGTGCCGTGTGCTGGG
>JANOUB010000319.1:0-2024 GCA_031416615.1 Thermoleophilia bacterium | reverse complement strand
GACCTGAGCGTCGCCGAGGCACCGAAGCAGACGAGCGGCCCGCCCGTCTCCATGGCAGGAGATGCGTTCATCAGGTTGCCGCCGACCGTGCCCTGCGCGCGCGTTGCGTGCGAGCCCACGATCGCGCTCGCGTCGGAGAGCGCCGTGAAGCGCGTGCGAACGTCGTCGCTGGCAGCGATCTCGGCGTGGCTGGCCAGTGCCCCGAGCCGCAGGCCCTCGTCGCCGAGCGACTCGACGCCGCGAAGCTCCGCGAGCCGGTGAATAGCGACGATGCTGGCCGGCATCGTCGACTTGCCGGCGCGCGCGCCGACGACGAGGTCGGTGCCGCCCGCGACCGGCCGCGCGCCGGCAGCGATCGCGGCCACAGCTTCCTCGATCGTGGTGGCCGTGATGAACGTGTGCACGCCGTCGGTGACAGGCTTTAGCCTGTCTCCAGGGTTTCGGTTACCGCTCACCTTCCTGCCTCCCAGACGCGCTCGGGTGTCATCGGCAGTGCGCGCACCCGAGCTCCGATCACCTTCGCGATCGCGTTCGCAACCGCACCCGCGGTCGGCACGCACGGTGGCTCGCCGACTCCCTTGGAGCCCTTTGGCCCGGCGTTCGGGGTGTCCGTCTCGATCCAGGCGATCTCGATCTGCGGCGCGTCCGATGCCGTCACGAGCTTGTAGTCGGTCAGGTGCGGGTTGCGATGGCGCCCCTCGGCATCGAGCTGCGTTCCCTCCGAAAGAGCCTGGCCGATGCCCATCACGACGCCGCCGTAGACCTGCCCGTCGGCGCCGATCTTGTTGAGGATCGTGCCGCAGTCGTGCGCGGCGGCGACCTGCAGCACACGCACGACGCCCGTGCCGCGATCGACCTTGACCCTGACCGCGTGCGCCATCAGCTGCGGCGCATGGAACGACTCGAGGCCGAGCCGTCCGACGCATCCCTCGGCGGGAGCTTCGGGGGCAGTCGGGAGCTCGCCGGCGCCCTTACCGTGGAAGGTGCCACCCGCGGCGAGGTCGGCGATCGTCACCGACTTGTCGGGTGAGCCCTTGACGAGAATCGATCCTCCAACAAGCTCGAGATCGTCGCGCGAGGCTTCGAGCTGCTCGGCCGCTGCATCGAGCAGCTGCTCGCGCAGGTCGACGGCCGCCGCGATCACGGCGCGGCCGCTGTTGAACGTCGTCTGCGAGCCGCAGGAGCCCATGTCCCAGGGCGCCGCGTCGGTGTCCTGATAGAGGATCGAGAAGTCCTCGGGCTGCATGCCGAGCTGTTCGGCCGCATACGTCGGCATCGCCATCACCGCTCCCGTCCCGTTCTCCTGCGCACCCGTGATGATCGTGCCGGTGCCGTCGGAGTTCAGCTTCACATAGGCACCACTGTTCGACGCGAAGCACGGCCACCAGCCCACCGAGATCCCGATCGCCTCGTCGTCGGGCAACTCCTGCCCGTACCCGATCAGCTCGACCGCCTTCTCGAGCGTCTCCTTCATCGCGATCCGTTCCAGGACCTGGCCGGTTGCAGTCACCGAGCCGTTCTCGATCAGGGTGTGGCGCCGCAGGTCGACGGGATCCATTCCGAGCGCCTCGGCGAGCTCGTCCATGTGCTGCTCGAGCGCCCAGCACACCTGCGGTGCCGTCGGGGCACGGATCGAGGACGACGGCTGGTTGTTGGAGTAGACGAGCGAGGATTCGACGTGGACATTCTCGAGCTCGTAGGGCCCGAGCGCGTGCATCGCGGCCATCTGGGCGAAGAAGCCTCCCTCGCCGCAGTAGGCGCCCTTGTCGAGCACGAGCCGTGCCTTGCGGGCGACGAGCGTGCCGTCGGCGCGCGCGCCGGTCTCGAGCTCGATCACCATGCCCTCGCGCCGGTGGCCGACAGCGAAGAACTCCTCGCGCCGGGTGAAGACGAGCTTGACAGGGCGGCGCGCCACCCGCGCGAGTGCCGCGACGTGGCCCTCGAAATGGAAGTCGCATTTGGCGCCGAAGCCGCCGCCGAGCAACGGCACGACGACGCGGACATGCGACTCGGGGATCTGGAGC
>JANOUB010000318.1:0-1734 GCA_031416615.1 Thermoleophilia bacterium | reverse complement strand
GCCGCCCATGGCTGTCCCCAAGCGAAAGACCTCGAAGGCGCGCCGTGACAAGCGCCGCGCCCAGCACGGCATCGCCGTCCCGAGCGTCAACGTGTGCGCGAACTGCGGTTCGCCGACGCGCGCACACCACGCCTGCCCGACATGCAAGACGTACCGCGGCCGCAACATCCAGCCGCTCGGAACACCCGCGCCGTAGCGAGGGTGCGTTTCCGGGTCACCGTGGGATCGTCGTCATTGCGCGCGGCTCCAGCTCTCGGCTCGCGATTGAAAACGCGATTCGGTTGGCCGCGCGCGGGATCGAGCACGACATCGTCGGCAGCTTATGGGAGGTTCTTCCGGAGCGCGTGGTAGAGTCGGCGCGCTCCACGAACCCATCCGGCACAACGAGAGGTTGAAGAACAGTGGCACTGTCCCGTGAAGAAGTAGCCGAGCGCGTCAAGTCGGTCCTGACCGAGCAGCTCGGGGCCGACGAGGGCGATCTCTCGGAGGAGGCCTCGTTCCAGGAGGACCTCGATGCTGACTCCCTCGATCTCGTCGAATTGATCATGGAACTCGAGGATCAGTTCGGAATCAAGATCTCGGACGACGACGCGCAGAAGATCACGACCGTCGGCCAGGCTGTCGACTACGTCGTCGCACACCAGTAGCAGCGACCGCGCGATGCTTGATTTCGGATTCGCGTGCTCGCGGCTGGGGGCATGAACCGATGCGACGCGTTCGGGCCCCCAGCCGCGAGCACGCGAATCCGGAGTCAACCAGCTTGAAAGGGGGGAACACGCTTGCGCGCCTCATCGACGCCCTTCCCCCCGAGCGGCGCGACCACGTCTTCACGCACACTTCCTGGGCGCCCGATCGGGCGTCGTCCTACGAGCGACTCGAGTTCCTCGGCGATTCGGTTCTCGAGCTCGCGATCGCACGAGCGCTCTACGACAGATTTCCTGACGCATCCGAAGGGCGCCTCGCAAAGATCAGGGCACACGTCGTTTCCCGCCAGAGCTGTGCCGGGGTTGCGAAGGAGCTCGATCTCGTCCGCTTTCTCCTCGAGCAGGCGCAGGACGTGCCGGACGCCGAGCTCGACCGGATCTCACGCAGCCGCAACGTGCTCGCGGCGCTGCTCGAGGCGGCGATCGCCGCCGTCTACCTGGAGCACGGCTTCGAGCAGGTCGAACAAGCCGTCGTGGAAGCGTTCGACGCGCGGATCGAGTTTGCGCGCACCGGCCATGTCGACAACAAGACCGAGCTGCAGGAGGCGCTCGCACGCTCCGGCAACCAGGTCCAGTACAACGTGGTCGAGGTCGAGGGCCCGCCGCACGACCGCCGCTTCGTGTGCGTGGCCGTGATCGCCGGGGAGCAGGTCGGGATCGGCAAGGCGTTGACCAAGAAGGCCGCCGAACAGGAAGCCGCCCGACAGGCCCTCGAGGCGATGGGGATTGTTGCGCCTGCGTCGCCCGCGGTGTAAGAGCATACCGCGGGCGACGCAGGTTTCTTTCTGTTTGCAGATCCGGCTCCGCCGGCGATCGCGAAGACCCCTAAAAGGGGCCTGCTCGCGGACCCTCTTTCCTTCCTATCGGATCTCGAATTCACCGTAGGGGCTACGCAGGCCGTCCGCGAGTGTCGTTAGCGTTCGTGGGACGTGCATCTCCAATCCATCAAGATCCGCGGCTTCAAGTCGTTCGTCGAACCGCTCGAGTTGAAGCTCGAGCCGGGGGTCGCCGTCGTCGTCGGGCCGAACGG
>JANOUB010000317.1:0-1765 GCA_031416615.1 Thermoleophilia bacterium | reverse complement strand
CGTGCGCCGGTGCACGTCGATCGCGACGCGTGAGGCGATCGTCAGCACCCAGGCCCTCAGGTGCTCGCCATGGTCGAGCCGGTCGTAGGCCCGCAGCGCGCGCAGGAACGTCTCCTGGAACGCGTCGTCGGCGCGGTCGCGGCCGACCTTGCGGCGCAGCAGCCCGAGCACCTCGGGGCTGTGGGTCTCGTAGAACAGTTCGAATGGTGGAATCGCCAAGGCCCTCATCATCACCTGAAACGCAGGTCGTCGGCACGGTGTGAGATCGATCTGGGACACTTCGACCTATGAGGGTCGCCGTCGTCGGGCACGTCGAGTGGATCCGGTTTGTCCGGGTCGAGCGCCTGCCGGGCGCAGGTACGATCTCTCACTCGACCGAGGAATGGGAGCAGGCAGGAGGCGGGGGAGGAGTGGCCGCGATCCAGCTTGCGTTACTCGCTGACGAGGCGCATCTCTTCACCGCTCTCGGCGACGACGAGCTCGGCCGCCTCGCCCGCGCCGAGCTCGAAGAGCGCGGCGTCCGGGTGCACGCGAGCGCCGAACATCGTCAGCAACGCTGGGCGTTCACCCACGTCGACGACGTGGGGGAGCGGACGATCACGACCGTCGGTCCCAAGCTGCGGCCCGCTGGGAGTGACGACCGCCTGCCGTGGCAGGAGCTCGAGGAGATGGACGCGGTGCTCTTCATCGCCGGCGATCTCGAGGCGCTACGGTGGGCACGCCGGGCTCCCGTGCTCACGGCCACGGCGCGCGAGGGCGAGTTGCTCAAACGAGGAGCTGTCGGGCTCGACGCGCTGATCGGCAGCGGCGAGGATGAGGCGGAGCGCTATCACACGGGCGACCTCGACCCGGAGCCGAAGCTCGTCGTCACGACGTCGGGCGCCCTCGGCGGCTGGATGCAGCCCGGCGGCCCGTTCACCGCGGCGCCGGTTCCCGGCCCTCGCGAGGACACGTACGGCTGCGGTGACTCGTTCATGGCGGGGCTGACCTACGCGCTCGCCGCCGGGCTCGAAGCGCACGATGCCGTCGCGTTCGCGGCCCGTTGCGGGGCGGCGGCGCTGACGGGCCGCGGCGTCGCGCCGCAGCCAGTCGCGTTCTGACGCTGGTCGCTGTGCCGCGTGTTCGGCGACGTCGGGCGGACCCCCTGACCGGTCCCGGGCAGAACGGAGTCGGCGCACTGTGGACAAATCGTCCCCCTTTCGGCACGAAGGGTGTCTCCCGGAGGGAGACACCCGGCATCGAGGGGCCGAGATACGTTCGCCGGCGACGAGCAGTGCGTTCCCAACCGACGGCGCGGGAGGGCACGGGGCTCAGCCTGGACAGCCGTTCGCCGGAGCAGCACTCGACTCTGGCGCCCAGAACTCGGTGACATGTCAGTATGGCCGCATGCTGAAGTCCGGGCTTCCGTCGGTCGATGTCGAGACGATCCGCGCTGCGACGGGTGCCTGGGCGACCGGTGTCGTCGTCGTCACGGCGACCCACCCGGACGGGCGCGACGCCGGGCTCGTGATGGTCAGCCTGGCGCCGGTCTCGCAGGAGCCGCCCCTCGTGCTCTGGAGTGTCGACCGCAACTCGGGCAGCCTCGACGTGTGGCTCGAGGCGCCCGGTTTTGCGCTCCATCTGCTGGCCGCCGACCAGGAGGCGCTCGCCTGGCAGTTCGCGCGCAAGGGCGCCGAGAAGTTTGACGGGCTGGATGTCTCGCGCGGGCTCGTCGGGGCGCCCCTGCTCGACGGCGTCGCCGCCACGATCGAGTGCGTCATGCACG
>JANOUB010000316.1:0-2779 GCA_031416615.1 Thermoleophilia bacterium | reverse complement strand
CACGACGGAGGACAGCCGACCGGCAGCTGCAACTGGCCGCCGGTCCACCACCAGCTCTGGACTTCGACGACCGCGGAGTCCGGCACATCCAGTTCGATGACGACACACGCATCTGCCCCAAGCGTCATCGCCCTGTGCCATGCGTACTCGCCCGCGAGCGCGCGGCTCCGTGCGACAAACGATCGTGGCCGCAGCCCTTCTCGGCGGATCGCAGCCAGGCAGTCGACGGTTGTTCCGTGGAAGATGATCATGTCTTGACCCGCAGGACGACAGCTTGCCACCGCAGGCTGCGCCCGTTCGCCCAGTCGGACGTTTCCTGACACGAAAGGAGCTCTCGTTGCAGACCCCGGCGTCATTCGAGTACGAGCGCGCGACCAGTGTCGAGGGCGCGATCGCATCGCTTTCCAGGCTCGGCTCGGAGGCGCGCATCATCGCGGGCGGGCACAGCCTGCTTCCGATGATGAAGCTCCGACTCGCGAACCCAGAGCACCTGATCGACATCAACGACTTGAAGGAGCTCTCCTACATCCGCGAGCAGGGTGATGAGGTCTCGATCGGGGCGCTGGCCCGACACGTGGATCTGTTGAAGTCCGAGTTGCTGGTCGACCACTTTCCGCTCTTTCGCGACGCCGAAAACGTGATCGCCGACCCCGTGGTGCGCAACCGCGGCACGATCGGCGGCTCGCTGTGCCAGGCGGACGCGGCCGAGGACCTCTCGGCCGTCTGCTCGGCGGTCAAGGCGAAGGTTGTAATCCGCGGCGCCGGCGGAGAGCGGGTGGTCGGGATGGAGGACTTCCACATCGGGCCCTACACGACCGCGGTGGGCGAGGGAGAGATGCTCACCGAGGTCCGGCTGCCGCTGCGCCCGGGCGGCGGCAGCGCGCACGAGAAGGTCGAGCGCCGCGCCGGCGACTGGGCGATCGCCGCCGTGTCGGCGGCCGTCTGGATCGAGGGCGGCAGGATCGCGGACGTGGGCGTCGCGCTGAGCGCGGTCGGGCCGACGACGATCCATCTCTCGCGGGCCGAGGATCTGCTGCGAGGCAAGGCTCCGTCGGAGGAGCTGTTTGCGCAGGCGGGCGAGATCGCTTCGGCGGACTGCTCTCCGAGCGCGGACGGTCGCGGGCCGATCGACTACAAGCGCCATCTCGCCGGCGTCCTCACGACTCGCGCCCTGCGTCGCGCGGTGGCCCGCGCCCTGCCTCAGGAGGCCTGATCATGCACGTCTCGATAACGGTAAACGGCGAGAACGTCTCCCGCGAGATCGAGCCGCGCCAGCTGCTCGTTCACTTCATTCGCGAGACACCCGACCTGACGGGCACCCACTGGGGCTGCGACACCTCCAACTGCGGCGCCTGCGTGGTGCAGATGGACGGCGAGCCGGTCAAGTCGTGCACGATCCTGGCGGTGATGTGCGAGGGTCATGAGATCCGCACTGTCGAGGCGCTCGAGGTCGATGGCCGCCTGGACCCGGTCCAGATGGGCTTCCACGAGCGGCACGCCCTCCAGTGCGGATTCTGCACGCCGGGCATGTTGATGACGGCCCGCGCCCTGCTGGATGAGAACCCCGATCCGACCGACCAGGAGATCCGCACAGCGATCTCAGGTGCCATCTGCCGTTGTACGGGATACGTGAACATCGTCAGCGCCGTGCGCTGGGCAGCTGAGTACGAAGCGGCCGCAAGACAGGAGGTATGAGCATGGCAATGGTCGAGAACCTTCCGAGCGCCCAGACCGAGCGCCCGATCGGCTTCGGTCGTCTGAAGCGCAAGGAAGACGCACGCTTCATCCGCGGCAAGGGCATGTACCTCGATGACGTCAGGCTGCCAGGGATGGTCTACGGCGCCATCCTGCGTAGCCCGTACGCGCACGCGCGCATCCTCTCGATCGACACCTCCAAAGCCCTCGCGGCCCCCAACGTCGCCGCGGTCGTCACTGCCAAGGACCTGGAGATGCTCGGGCTTGCGTGGATGCCGACGATCTCCTACGACACGCAGGCCGTACTCGCGGGTGACAAGGTCCGCTTCCAGGGCCAGGAGGTCGCGTTCGTGATCGCGACCGACGAATACTCGGCGAACGACGCGCTCCAGCTGATCGAGGTCGAGTACGAGCCGTTGCCGGCGGTCGTCAACGCCCGCAAGGCGCTGGACCCCGACGCGCCGCTGATCCGCGACGACAAGACCGGGCAGCGCGACAACCTCGCGAGCCCGACCTGGGAGGCCGGCGATCAGGCCGCGACGGACCGCGCGTTCGCCGAGGCGGACACCGTCGCGGTGCGCGACATCATCTATCCCCGCTGCCATCCGGCGCCGCTCGAGACGTGCGGCATGATCGCCGACTTCAATCCGGAGACCGGCCAGCTCGACATCTACAACGGCAACCAGGCGCCGCACGCGCACCGCACGGTCTACGCGCACGTCGCGGGGCTCCCGGAGCACATGATCCGGATCATGTGCCAGGACATCGGCGGCGGCTTCGGCAACAAGGTTCCGGTCTATCCGGGCTACGTGTGCGCGATCGCCGGTTCGATCGTGGCCGGCGTGCCGGTCAAGTGGGTCGAGAACCGCTCCGAGAACCTGATGTCCACCGGGTTCGCCCGCGACTACATCATGCGCGGCGAGATCTGCGCGAAGAACGGCAAGATCACCGGCCTGCGGGCCGACGTGATCGCCGACCACGGCGCCTTCGACTCAACCGCGCAGCCGACGAAGTTCCCGGCCGGGTTCTTCCACATCGTCTGCGGGTCGTACGACCTGGAGGCGTCGCACGTCAAGGTCAAGGC
>JANOUB010000315.1:0-3406 GCA_031416615.1 Thermoleophilia bacterium | reverse complement strand
CAGCGAGCGCCATTGGTGGAAGACGACGGTAGCGCCCTGGATCGGATTCCTGGCGCAGGTGCTGGTGCTGTACCTCTGCTACAAGTACCTCAGTTCACTGGCCGCCGGCGACGTGCTCTACGTGAAGGAGCTTGGCCGCATCGGGCCCTGGGGAGGGTTCGAGATCGACATCACCTGGCTGGGGATCATCGGCGTGCTCGTGCCTGTGCTCGCCTTGGGCTACGCCCTCTACCTCCGCTCCGCCAAGCCTGACAGGTACGAGACGGCCGGCCGGTTCATCAACGACGGAGAGGTGTAGCCTGGATCCCCCGATGACGCTCGTCGGAGATGTGATCGCGCCGTGGCGGAAGTAGCTTGAACTGGAGGCTTCGCTGGTGTCTTGTGGGGTATTGGAAAGTTTCTGAATCTTTCCGATATTTCCTCGAGAAAAAGGCGAAGCCCGAAGTTCAGGCTATTTCCCCCTCCGGTCACCGCTCCGCGGTCACCGCGGGCGTCCTATCAAGGGGAAATAGCCGGGGAAATAGCCGCGAGGGCGTACCGAATCTGCGCCTCGAGGGGCTCGCCTGGCAGCAGTACCCCGTCCAGCGCGGCGGTGCCGATCGTGAACGCCCAGACGCCACGTTCCTCGAGAGCTCGGATCCGCTCCGATGAGTCGACCGAGCCGGCGGCGATCACGGGCAGCGACGTTGCGTCGACGACAGCCTCGACCAGCGCTTCCACGTCACCGTCGTACCGGTAGGCGAGCAGGTTGATGCCGTCCACGCCCAGCGCCTCCGCGCGCCGTGCATCCTCGGCGATCTCCGCGATGGAGCCCCGAAGGAGGCATGGATGCCCGACGATCTGGCCCACGTAGGGGAAAAACTTGATCCCGGTGCCGGCCAGGATCTCCTGCACCGGCTCGATCAGCGTGCCGCCGATCAGGTAGTCCGGCCCGATCTCCGCTGCCGCGCGCGCGGAGGCCAGCGTGGCCTGCTCGGATTCCGACACGACCTCGAGGTGGGTCGTGTGGCCATTGGCCTTGATATCTGACATCAGACCCTGAAGCGCCTCGCGCGGAAGGCCGACGTCCTTGCAGCCGACATGCCGCACACCGCTGTCAGCGATGGACGCATACACGTCTCGCGCGTCGGTGAGCGTCTTGTCGTCGCGCGTGAGCATGAAGATGAACTCGATCATCGGACCTCCAAGTTGTCTGACAACTTCGCTATCGTAGCGTTCCACATCTGCACCATGCAAACGATCTGCATCTGCACCATGCAAACGATCTGCGCCATGCAAACGGGGAGACGACGTGCGAGCAGCGATCTGGAATGGCCCTGGCGAGATGTTCATCGGGGAGGTCGCGGACCCGTCTTGTCCGGAGGACGGCGTCCTCCTGCGGGTAACCGCCTGCGGCATCTGTGGCACCGATGTGCGGACGTTCTACAACGGCGACAGGCGCATCTCCGCCCCCTGGGTGCTCGGCCACGAAATCAGCGGCGAGCTGATCGAGATCGGTTCCGCGGCGGCCGCAGAGGTCGCCCAGTCAAACCTCTCGATCGGCGACCACGTTCACTGCATCTCAACCCTGTGGTGTGGGCGCTGCCGCCTGTGCCGCTCGGGCAACGAGCACCTCTGCGTCAACGGCGAGCTGATGGGCTTCAACCACCAGGGCGCCTACGCCGAGCTGGTGGCAATCCCCCAGATCGCCCTGAAGAACCTGTTCCGGATCCCTGACGGCCTCTCCGACGTCCACGCGACGTTCGCCGATCCCCTGTCCGACGTGATCTGTGGCCACAAGGACATCGCCGTCTCACTCGACGACACAGTGGTGGTGATCGGCGCCGGGCCGGTCGGCACAGCGCACGCCGCCATCGCCCGACTCGAGGGCGCCGGCCGGGTGCTGATGCTGGAGACCGCGACACCGCGCCTCGATCTTGCGCGCGAGATTCTCGGCGACGAGCGGACGAGCTACATCGACACGTCATCGATTGACGGCGCCAAGGCGGTGCGCGACGCCACCGACGACATCGGCGCCGACGTTGTCATCGTTGCCTGCTCCAGCGACATCGCCCAGGAGCAGGCGATGGAGATGGCCGCTCCGCGCGGGCGGGTGCTCTTCTTCGGCGGTCTGCCCAAGGGCACGACGCACATGCGGTTTCCGTCCAATATTCTCCATTACCTGGAGGTGCAGGTGCACGGGTCGTACGCCTCCCGCCACCGCGACCAGGTGCACGCCCTCGACATGCTGGCCGACGACGTCGGCGGCATCCGGCGCGTCGTCTCCGATGTGGTCGACCTGGACGCCGCGCCGCAGGCCTTTGCGCGCATCCGCGCCGGCGAGGTGCTGAAGGTCGTCGTGCGTCCGTGAGCGCGGCTCCCCGCCGGTCTCTTCGCCACTCGGTCGCCAAGGCGCTGCGCGAACGAATCGTCGCCCACAAGCTCGGTCCGGGCGATCGGCTGCCCAGCGAGCCCGAGCTGGCACTCAGCCTCGGTGTCTCGCGCAGTACGCTCCGGGCGGGTATTGCGCTCCTCGAGGAGGACGGCCTCGTTCGCCGGCTCCACGGGTCGGGTACCTACGTCGCCCACCGGCCCGGCGTGCGCAACGACCTCAGCCGCAACTTCCCCGTGTCCGCGATGATCGCGGCGATGGGCGTGCAACCAGGCAGCGTCGACGAGCGCTGCGCGGCAGAGCTCGCCCCGCCGCACGTGGCAGCGGCGCTCGGCGTCCGAGCGGGGACGCTGGTCAGCGCGCTACGCCGTGTCCGCACGGCCGATGGCCGGCGGGTGGTCGACTCGACCGACTGGTGCCGGACCGACGTGATCTCGCCCGAGGCGATCTGCGAGCTGGAGCAAGGCTCCATCTACGCAGCGCTGGCGGAGCGCGGCATGCCCGTCCACCAGGGTATCGCCACGATGACGCCGGACGTCGCGATGGGCGAGGTGGCCCAGCGGCTCGGCGTGCCAAAGGGGGCTCTGCTGCTGACGCTCTTCCAGGTCGACAGCACCGCGGACGGCATCGTCGTGCTCGTGTCGCAGGAGCATCACCTGGCGGACGCGTTCGAGATCACCGTTTACCGGCGGGGACCTGGCGACGACCCGGAGGTCGCTGAGTGACGCGGGAGCTCGTGGTCGGAGTGGATGTCGGCTCGCAGGGCACGTGCGCCCAGGCAATCGCTCCGGACGGCGAGCTCGTCGCCACCGCCTACGTGCCCCACACGCTCTCCTACCCCCAGCCCGGGTGGGCTGAGCAGGACGCGCGCGACTGGCTGGGGGCGGTCGCCCAGGCGCTGTCCGAGGTGCGCCGCGCCGTGGGCAGGGCCGCTGTGCGCGCCGTGTCGTTCGGCTCCCAGCTGGACGGCCTGGTCGCCGCCGACGCCGCGGGGCAGCCGCTTGGCCCTGCGCTGATCTGGATGGATCGTCGTGC
>JANOUB010000314.1:0-1817 GCA_031416615.1 Thermoleophilia bacterium | reverse complement strand
CGGCGACGCCGGGAAGACGTCGAAGCCTGGTCGCAAACTCGAGTCGAGCTCCAAGGGCAAGCACAAGAAGTAGCCCGGCGGGCCTACCGTCCAGCGGTCGGTCGGATCTCGAGCCTGGAGGGCGCGCATCAACACCGCCCTCCAGGCTCAGGTTTGTCATCTCAGGCCGGCGGTCTCGCCGTCAGGCACACGTGTCTCAGTGCGAGAACCATCGCCGATTTCTCGATCTCACTGGTTAACCGCGGCCGAGAACGACGTCGATCCCGGAGTGGATGAGTGCGATGTCGTCGTCGTCGAGATGGCCGCTGCGGTCGGCGAGGATCCCGCGGTCGACCGCAACGACCTGGGAGACATTCGCAACGGAGTCTTTCGGCAGCCCTGTTCGCTCCGCCGACAGCGTGACGTTCCCCGGTGCGGCCGCCCAGCGCAGGTTGCTGGTCAGCGGAACGACAACGACCGTTCCCAGTCGGCTCGCGTTGAACGCGTCACCCTGGACGACGACGACCGGGCGCCGGAAACCGGGCTCCGAGCCGGCCGGATCCGCGAACGAGGCCCAGATCACGTCGCCGCGGCTGACTACCACTCGCTGCGCTCGAGCGCAGCGCGCCCGGCGGCGGCGGTCCAGGCGTCGGGGGTCGAGCCGACCTCGCTCGCGACCGCATCCAATGCGTTCGTCACGGAGCGCGACTCTCGACGTGCGAGATAGTCGGACAGCGCTTCGCGGTAGAGCTGGCTCCGCGACTTCCCGAGTCGGTGAGCCAACTCGTCGGCCCGCTGGAAGAGGTCGTCGGGGATCGAAACCGCAGTCTTCATACCCAGAGTATAACCAGGTAGCGCCAGACTCAGCCTGGATCGCCGGCGGGCTGAGTAGCGCCGACAACGCGCCGCAGGCTGACGACGCCCGCCACCTGACCTTCGTCGTCGAGCACCGGCAGGTGGCGGAAGCCGTGCTCCAGCATGACCCGCGAGGCCTCCTCGACATCCGTGTTCGCCGATGCGGTCACGGGGTCGGCCGTCATCCACTGGCGGACGCGGGCCTCGCTCGAGTGGACCCGCGCCGCCATCGCCTTCAGCAGGTCACGCTCGGTCAGGATCCCGATCAACGTTCCGAAGTCCTTGACGACGACGGCGCCCACGTTCTTCGCTGTCATCCGCTCGGCGACCTCGCCGAGCGTGTCCTCGGGGGCGACCTCGATGAAGTCCGGGCGCATGACATCGGCGATCTGCGTCATGAGGCGATTCTATCGCAGCTAGTGCGGCCTTCCCAAACGTTTGACGTGAACTCGTTGTTGGCGTGGGAGGCCGCACTAGCTGGATGCGGTCGGTCGCTTCGCGACCGGCTGTTTTCTGGGCGCCTTGTTCCGCTTCGCGGAGGGCCGCTGGCGCGGCCGGGGGCGCAGGCATTTCGGGTGGGACGTCATGAGGTGCGGCGCCAGGCCGGAGGCTCCGTCCCTCCCAGGAGATAAGACTCTGTAATGCAACGAATAACGATCTTCGGTACGCTTGACCGGATGGAGGCCTCGGCTCGATTCGACGTGCTCGTGATCGGCAGCGGTGCCTCCGGGCTTGCCGCGGCGGTGGCCGCGGAGCGGGCGGGTGCTCGGGTCGGACTCGCCACCAAGGGCTCGATCCAGGCGAACAACTCGTCGAAGGCGCAGGGTGGCATCCAGGCTGCGTTCGGGGCCGACGACTCGCCGGAGCTCCATGCCGAGGACGTGATGCGCTCGTCGCACGAGACCGCCGATCCACGGCTCGTCGAGATCCTCACGGGTGATGCGCAATCGGCAATCCACCGGTTGGAAGAGCTCGGCTGCGCG
>JANOUB010000313.1:0-2148 GCA_031416615.1 Thermoleophilia bacterium | reverse complement strand
CTGTTCTACCTCGCGGTGGCGATGGCGTTCGGGGTCGTCCTCCAGGCTCAGGCGGGTGGGCAGTACGGCGGCGAATACTTCGCCGGCTACCTCGTCGAGAGGAGCCTGTCGATCGACAACGTGTTCGTCTTCGTCATCATCATGCAGACGTTCGCCGTTCCCGAGAAGCACCAGCACAAGGTGCTGACAATCGGGATCGTTGCCGCTGTTCTTCTGCGCGCCGTCTTCATCGCCCTCGGGGCGACGCTGCTCGAGCTGTTCTCGTTCATGTTCCTCGTGTTCGGCCTTGTCCTTGTCGTCACTGCAGTGCAGCTCTACCGGCACCGCAACGTCGACCCCGTCATCGAGGACAACCTGCTGGTTCGCCTCACCCGGCGAGTGCTGCCGGTCAGCAGCGAGTACGTCGGCGGTAAGCTCGTCGCCCGCCTCCACGGCCGCCGGGTGGTTACGCCCCTGTTCGTGGCCATCGTCGCGATCGGCAGCGCAGACATCCTGTTCGCGCTCGATTCGATCCCGGCGGTGTTCGGGATCACTCAGGAGATCTACATCGTCTTCGCCGCCAACGCGTTCGCATTGCTCGGCCTGCGGGCGCTGTTCTTCCTGGTCAAGGGCCTGCTCGACCGGCTGATCTACCTCTCCACCGGACTTTCGCTGATCCTCGGTTTCATCGGCGTCAAGCTGGCGCTGCACTGGGCCCACGGCCTGAGTGACGCGGTCCCGGAGATCCAGACGTCGCTGTCGCTCGTGGTCATGGTTATCGTGCTGGTTGTGACCACGGTCGCGAGCCTGATCAAGTCACGCCGCGACCCCGAAGCCCGCGCCCACGCCGGCTCCCTGCGCGCCGAGCATTCCCGCAAGGCGAAGCAGCCCTGAACCTCGCCGACCAAGGATAGGTCGAAGGCATAGGCGGGCTGCGTCAACGGAACCTGCTTCGCCTTGCACCGGACGGGGTTTGGCTAGCCGTGTCCATGAACCGTTTCTGCGCTGGCCTGCGACAGTAGGAATGTG
The DNA here is from genome assembly GCA_031416615.1 of Thermoleophilia bacterium. Lineage (GTDB taxonomy): Bacteria > Actinomycetota > Thermoleophilia > Gaiellales > Gaiellaceae > Gaiella. The sequence goes on along the minus strand of JANOUB010000313.1, from coordinate 1,140 downwards.
CAGACCGGTTCACGGACGGACGGCGGCCTCCTGGACGCGATCGCGGGCGGGGACCCCACGGCCCTGCGCGAGCTCTACGCCCGGCACGCGCCCTGGCTCCAGCTTCGGCTCCAGCGCCGGTGCGCCGACCGCGACGCCGTCGACGACGCGCTCCAGGACACGTTCGTCGCGGTCTGGAAAAAACCGGCGCGCTACGACGGGAGCGGCGAGGTCGCCGCCTGGCTCTGGGGCATCGCGATCCGCCGGCTGATCGACGCCCTGCGCCGCCGGCCTCGGGCGCTGACGCTGCTCGAGCGCGAGGAGGCCGAGCCCTCGGCCGAAGAGCAGGTGCTGCTCGGTATCGAGCACGGCGACCTGGCCGGGGCGCTCAACCGGCTCTCGCCCGAGTTGCGCGCCGTCGTCCAGGCGACGGTGCTCGACGGGTTGACGACGACCGAGGCTGCGGGTCTGCTCGGGATCCCGGCCGGGACCGTGAAGACGCGCATGATGCGCGCCCGGGCTCAGCTACGAGAGGAGTTCGCATGAGCTGGCACGCCGACGACGCGCTGCTCGAGCACTACGCCGCGGGCACGCTCGATGACGCCCGGGCCTTCTCGCTCGAGACCCACCTGCTCGCGTGCGAGGAGTGTCGCGCGCGCACCGCGCCGCTTGCCGATCACGCGCGGGTGGAGACGGTATGGGCAGATGTCCATGAGCTCGTGGACGCGCCCCGGCGCACGCCGGTCGAGCGGATCCTCGTCCGGCTCGGCGTCCGCGACCACATCGCGCGGCTGCTCGCAGCGACGCCGTCGCTCGGCGCCTCGTGGCTCCTCGCGGTCGCGTTCTCGCTCGGATTCGCGGCACTCGCCGCCCAGCAGAGTGCGCGAGGGCTGGTCGTGTTTCTCGTTCTGGCCGCGCTTCTGCCGCTGGCCGGTGTCGCCGCGGCCTACGGACCTGGGATCGACCCGACGTACGAGATCGGCGTCGTCGCGCCCATGAGCGGCTTCCATTTGATCCTCGTGAGAGCCGTGGCAGTGCTGGGGAGCACCGCTGCGCTGGCTGCGCTGGCTGCGCTCACCCTTCCCCACGTGGGCTGGATGGCCGCGGCGTGGCTCGTGCCCTCGCTCGCACTGACCGTGGTCAGCCTTGCGCTTGCGACGT
>JANOUB010000312.1:0-11542 GCA_031416615.1 Thermoleophilia bacterium | reverse complement strand
TCGCGAGGGCCAGCCCGCTGGCCCCTTGAGGGATCTTCGCGATCGAAGGGCGCAGCCCCGGATCTGCAAACAGGGAAATCTCGTGGGGTTCGCGGTACGCTCTTCCACCGCGAGCACCGCGAGATTGCGTCCGTCAGGTGTCGAGGGTATCCTTCAACCATCATGGTGCTATTCGGGAGGCGGGCCCGTTGACCCCCGCCAATGACAACCGAGCGTCGAATCAGCCCGACTGCGCGCCTTGCGCCGGCGGGCTTTTTTGATGCTCGAAGGAGGCGACGAATGGCGAACCACCTGACGCCCGAGGAGCTCTCGCACGAGCTCGGCATCGACCGCGATGCGATCATCAAGCTCTGCATCGAGGAGGGCGTCCCGATCTACCACGGAAAGATCGACAAACATCTCTTCCAGGCCCAGCTCGAAGCCGTCGGCTTGCCGGTCGTCCAGCACGCCTGAAGCCGTCGTCGGGCGCCGCGAAGCGTCGTCCTCCCGAGGAGGGTGCGCTTCGTGGCGCAGCGGCGATACGTGCGAGATGATGCGCACCAGCGGTCACGGGCGGCGGCGCGCCTCATCCGGATAACAGGATATCATTGCACTACGGTGAGTAATCCTACTTTACGGATATTTAGCCTTAACTACGCTATAATCCTGATATGCGGATACCAGAGCCGTACCGGATCTACAACGCCGAGTCGCTCGGACAGGCTGTTCGGCACTTCCGCGAGGAGGCCGGCCTGACGCAGGCCGAACTCGCCCGCCAGGTCGGCCTGCAGCAGTCCCACCTGAGCGAGCTCGAGTCAGGGAAGATGACCGAGCAGACGCGCCGACTCGTGAGCCTCTTCAAGGCACTCGGCGTGCGGATGGTCGTCGAGAGGGCCGACTGGTGAACCCGCTCGGCGTCTGGATGGACGGGGCGAAGGTCGGGGAGCTGAGCCGCCACCGCAGCGCGCTCACCTTCACGTACACGGCTGCAGCCCTCGAGGAATTCGGGCTGGGACGGCCGCTGCTCTCCGTCTCGATGCCTACACGACCGAGGCCGTTCCGCGGCGCGGTCCCGCACGCGTTCTTCAACGGCCTGCTCCCCGAAGGAGAGGCGCGACAGATGATCGCCTACGACTTCGGGGTCGAGGAAAGCGATGTACTCGGGCTGCTCGGCGCTCTTGGACGCGACTGCGCCGGCGCTCTCGTAGTCATCCCCGGCGACGAGGTCCCGGAGGTGAGCGCGACACCTGAGCCGATCGGCGAGGAAGACGTGTCAGAGCGACTGGCGCGGCTCGGCGTCCACCCGCTCGGCGTCGACGGGAGAGTGCGAGCGTCGCTCGCGGGAATGCAGCGGAAGCTGCTGCTGTCAGGACGCGAGGGCGGGTGGGGCCTCCCAGTGGGCGGCGCACCTTCGACGCACATCCTGAAGCCCCCCCATCATGACCTTCGCTTCCCTCAGATGATCGCGAACGAGGCGCTCTGCCTTCGCGCCGCTCATCACCTGGGGCTGCCGGTCGCGAAGGTCGAAGTCGGATCGTTCGCTGGTACCGATGTCCTCATCGTCGAGCGCTACGACCGCACCCCACCGGACGACGCCGGAGGCGTAGCTCGTATCCACCAGGAGGACTTCTGCCAGGCGACGGCGATCGACGGCACCCGCCTGCGCAAGTACGAAGAAGGCGGAGGGCCGTCGTTGCGAATGTGCGCGCGAACGCTCACAGACTGGTCACGTGATCCCTACCAGCGCGAGCTGCTGCTCGAGCTCATCACCTTCAACGTTCTCGTCGGCAACGGTGACTGCCACGGCAAGAACCTCTCACTACTGCACGACCAGGCAGGCGGTGTCCGCCTCGCGCCGGCCTACGACATCTTCTCGACCATCTGGTACGAGGCCGCGAGCACGGTGCCCGGCATGTTCGTGAACGACGTCCGTCAGCTCAGCGAGATCAGCAGGGCCGATCTGGTCAGCGAGGCCGTCAGCTGGGGCCTCGGCGCGGACGTCGCCGTCGCTCGCGTCGAGCGGGTCCTGGCCGCAGGCGAGGATGCGCTCCTGCGCGCAGCCGGGGAGATCGAATGCCCCGAGGAACTCGTCCACACGCTCATCAGCCGCTCCCGCGCGCTCGCATCCGCGTAGCGGACGTTCGATCCCTCCCCGAGCCGGGGTTCGACGTCGGATGAGCCTTTCAACTTCGAGAACGGCTCAGCCCGACCGCGTGCCTTGCGCCGGCGGGCTTTTTTGATGCTCGAAGGAGGCGACGAATGGTGAATCACCTGACGCCCGAGGAGCTCTCGCACGAACTCGGCATCGACCGCGATGCGAACATCAAGCTCTCGCGTTTGACGTCGCTAGCGAGTTCGCACGCGCGAGTTCGCTACGGACTTCGCGGCCGGCTGCTTCGGCTTCGATGTTCGCGCGGGAGTGCCGGCCTTCGCGGCGGCGACGCTCGCCTTGAGCGCCTCGAGAAGATCGATCGCCGGGGCCCTCTCAACCACGGCCTCGCTCGGCGGAGGCAACTCTCCTCCCTGCAGCTTCGTCTCGAGGAGAGCGCGAAGGTCGCGCCGGTAGGAGCTGGTCAACGCCGCCGGCTCGAACACGCCGCCGAGGCTGTCGATGATCTGGTGGGCAAGCGCAAGTTCGGGCTCCTTCACCTCAGTCGCCCCCACCGCCTCGGCGATCTCTGCGTCGGAGTACACGTCTTCCGTGAGATACAGGGTCTCGAGCACGAGCGCGTCTCCGCGGGCGCGCACGAGGCAGAGCGCCTCACGCCCGGAGCGCACGAACCGACCGAGGGCGCCGGTACCCGTCTCCCGCATCGCTTCGAGGAGGAGCCGATAGGGGCGCCGCTGTGCGGGCGTCGCTCCGGGGACAAGGAAGTAGGTGCGATCGAGCCAGATCGGATCGACCTGGTCTACCGGCACAAACTGCGAGATCTCGATGGATCGCGAGTCGTCGTGCCCCTCGAGCGCCTCGAGTTCGGCCTCCTCGACGAGAACGTACTGGCCTTTCGCCGCTTCCCACCCCTTCACGATCTCGTCAGGGCCGACCTCGCGGTCGTGTTTCGGGCACCAGCGCTTCTGCTTGATCGGCGTCAGGCATTCCCGGTGCAGCAACCGGAAGGAGACGTCCGACTGGCGGGCGGCGGGTTTCGTCGCCGGCGCGAGGCCGACGGGGATACTGACGAGCCCGAATGTCAGTGATCCGTTCCAGGTCGTGCGCATGACTCCTCGATCGATCGGGGACCGACCTCATTCTGCCCCCGTTTCGCCCTTCCTGCACCTTCCCCCGGATATATGCCGTCGGCAACCCGAGCGGAGCGGCGGGGGAAGTAGCTTGGAAGGGAGGCTTCGCCTTGTGTCTTGTTGAGTATCGGCAAGCGCCTGCACGCCCCGATATCCCTTCACATAACCAAGGCGAAGCCCTGAAACAAGCTGCTTCCCCGCCGAGCCGCTCCACCCTCGCCGATCGCGTTTATCGGGAGGAAGTAGCTAGATTGCCGCCTGTGAGCACCGATCGTACGATCGCCCGCCTCTGGCGCGATGCCGTCGCGCAGGAGCGCGTGGGTGCGGCGTACCTCGTCCAGCACGGCGACCACTGGCACGAGGTCACCTGGGCCGAGGCAGCGGAACGGGTCGAGAACCTCGCGAACGGCCTGCTGGCGCGCGGCGTGCGGAAGGGCGAGGCCTTTGCGACGCTCGCGCGGACGACGCTCGAGTGGGCGCTCCTTGACTTCGCGCTCGCGCAGGTAGGTGCGGTCGGCGCGCCGATCTACGCCAACAGCTCGCCGAAGGATGTCGCGTACGTCCTCGACCACTCGGAGTCGGTGGGCGTGCTCTGCGAGGACGCAGCCCAGGTGGCGAAGGTCGACGAGGAGCGCGCCTCGCTCCCGCGCCTGCGCCACGTGCTGACGTTCGACGACCTCCCCGCCCTCGAAGCCGAGGGCGCGTCGTTCAAGGCCGAGCATCCGTCCGCGCTCGCCGACGCGGTCGCCGCGATCGACGAGGAAGACCTGTTCACGCTGCTCTACACCTCGGGCACGACCGGGCCGCCGAAGGGCTGCATGATCCGCCATCGCAACTACTACACGATGGTGTCGGTGATCGACCACCTGCCGGACTACGTCCGTCGAGACGATCTGATGCTGCTGTACCTGCCGCTGGCGCACAACTTCGGGCGCCTGATGCATCTCACCGGCCCGTACGTCGGGTATACGATCGCGTTCCTGCCGGATCCGCTGCAGACGGCCGCTGCCCTCATGACGGTGCGCCCGACCGTGCTCCCGAGCGTTCCCCGGGTGTACGAGAAGATCCACACCGCGGTCGTCGGCGCGCTCGACGAGACGACCGGGGCGAAGCGGCGGCTCGCCGACTGGTCGCTCGCGGTCGGTCGGGAGGTCAGCAAGCGGGAGGAAGCCGGCCTGGCCGTGGGGGGTCTCCTGCAGGCGAAGCACCGGGTCGCCGACAGGCTCGTGTTCTCGAAGATCCGCGCCCGGCTCGGTGGGCGTCTGCGGACGCCGATCTCGGGCGGAGCACCGCTCGTGCAGGAGATCGCCGAGTTCTTCGACGCGATCGGGATTCGGATCCTCGAGGGCTACGGTCTGTCGGAGTGCACGACCGCCGCGACGACGAACACACCCGAGCGCTGGCGGTTCGGAACCGTCGGGCCGGCGCTACCGGGGTTCGAGTTGCGGATAGCGGACGACGGCGAGTTGCTGATCCGCAGCGACACTGTGTTTGGCGGCTACTACAAGGATCCCGCCGCGACGGCGGCGGTGCTCGATGCCGACGGCTGGCTGCGGACGGGAGACATCGCCGAGATCGACGCGGATGGATTCGTGACGATCACCGACCGCAAGAAGGACATCATTGTCACCGCCGGCGGCAAGAACATCGCGCCGCAGAACATCGAGAACGATCTGAAGGCGTCGAAGTACATCTCACAGGCGGTCGTCGTCGGTGACCGCAGGCCGTATCCGGCGGCCCTCGTGACCCTCGACGCGGCCGAGATCGGCAAATGGGCTGCCGCGCAGGGCATCTCGGGTGAGATGGCAACGCTGGCCGATGACGAACGAGTGCGGGCCCTCGTGCAGGCCATCGTCGACGACGTCAATCGCGAGCGGTCGCGCTTCGAGCAGATCAAGCGGTTTGCGATCCTGCCCCGCGACTTCACCATGGAGCGCGACGAGGTGACACCGACCCTGAAGCTGAAGCGCCGCGTCGTGATCGAGCACTTCGCCGAAGCGGTCGACGCGCTCTACGAACCGTAGGGGCGATATCGTTGCGTCCACTCTCCGTGCGGGCGACGCTACGCGTCGCACGACGACGCCTCGCGTAGCCCCTACAGGCGCTTGGCGCCGACCCAACCGGAGCGATAGATGCTGGAGATCTTGACGACGTCGCCGGTCTGGGGTGCGGCAATGTACTGGCCGCCGCCGATGTAGATGCCCATGTGGCCAAGCCCTCTGTAGAAGACGAGGTCGCCAGGCTGAAGGTCCGACTGGGCCACCGGCGTGCCGTAGCCATAGATGGAGGCGGCGTGGTGCGGGAGCGACACACCGACCTGGTTGAAGACGTACATCACGAGCCCGGAGCAGTCGAAGCCGCTCGGGCTCGCGCCGCCCCAGAGGTAGGGGACGCCCAGGTACTGCATCGCGATGCCGACAACGCCTCCATACTTCGAGTCCGGCGCCGGGGTGATGAAGGCCTCCTCGGGCGTCGCGTCTGCTCCGATCGGCGCGGCGAGTTCGGCCGTGGCGGCGTCGGCGACGGTGACCCGGGCGGCGGCAGCGGTTGCTGTAGCCTGCTGCTGCGCGGCGAAGCGGGCACGGGCCTCGGCAGCGAGTTGGGTCTGACGGCGGGCGTCCTCAGCCTGGAGTTGCTTGATCTCCGTCTGGATGCCGGCAAGCATGCGCTCACGCTCGGCGAGCCGGCCCTCGATCGACTGCTTCTGGCTTGCGCGCTGCCCGACGATCCGCGCCTGCGCGACGCGGGAGCTCGCCAACTTCGCCCGCCGCTCCTTCACCTCCTTGCGGAACTGCTTTACATCCCCGAGCACTCCCGCGTCCAGGTCGCCGACGCGCTGCACCATGTCGAGGCGCCCGAGAAGATCGTCGAGGTTCTGCGCTCCGAGGATGACTTCGACGGCGCCGCCGCCGTCGCCGTTGACGTAGAGCGCCCGCAGTCTGTCCGCGATGTGCACCTGCGCGACGCCGAGGCTCTTCTGTGCGACGACGAGATGACGCGCGTTCGAGTTGAGATCGGCATCGATCGTCCCGAGTTGGACGTTCGCGTAGTTGTACGACTCGATCGCCTGCTCGAGCTCCATATCCGACTGGCTGATCTGGGCGAGGACGGCCTGTGCCTGGGCGCGCTTGGACTGGATGGATGGATTCGCGGTCGCTGCCGAAGCGACTGTCAGCAGAGCCGCCACGAGTGCCACAGAGGCGAGGAGGATGGCCGGAGCCTGTCGCGTTCTCGAACTATTCATAGTGCTGGTTCGATCGTCGAAAGGCACGCCAGGAGCGGCGGTACCCGTCCGAGGCAGAGATTCTAGCAGCGCCAGACGGCGTTTGCAACCGACAAGGGTGAGAAATACCTGCAAATCACGGTTTTCTTTGGCGTTGACGGATGCGATTTTGCTACGGTCTTCCTCTTGTGGGACCGCTGACTCGAAGCTGGCCGCTGTTCGGCGCGGCTCTGGCCGTAGGCGTTCTGATCGCCGGTTCGACACCATCGAGCGGCGTTGCAGAGACAGCGCCGGCACTCCGGACGCAGGCAGATTCGCTGCGCCGATCGGAGTCAGCTGCGCTCCTCGAACTGTATGCGGCCGCATCGTCTCTGGCGCGCGCACAGGCCGATTTGTCGCACCTCGAGGAGCGCTCGGCCCAGCTTGCCCGCGCCGAACAAGGCGCCCGCCAGCGGACGGAGATCGTGCGCCGCTCCCTGCGTGCATCCCAGAAACGGGTTGCGGTCCTCCTCCGTGAACTGTACGTCCAGGGCGAGCCCGACCCGATCTCCGTGATCCTGGGCGCGACCTCTCTCGACGAGGCGGTGGCAGGAATAGAGGGGCTCTCTCGCGCAACGGCGCTGAACGAACGGCTCGGGATCGAGGCCGGGCAGCGAGCCCGGCAGCTCGGGCGGCTGCGAGTGCGCCTGGCCGGTCAGCGCGCTATCCTGGACACTTCCCGCAGCGCGGCTCGTGCCGGTGCTGAGCGTCTCGCAGCGGCAGTCACAGGAAGGCGGGAGACGCTCGCGACGCTCCGTGGGCGCCGGTCTCTGACTGCGCAACGGCTGGCAGCGCTCGAGGAGCGTGCCCGTGCGGCGGAGCGGCTTTCGGCGGACATCACCGCAAACTCGGCCCACGTTGTCGAGACATCGCCACAAGCTGCCGCAGCCGACGCGCCTGTAGCAGCCGACGCGCCTGTAGCAGCGCCCGGCCCTCCACCCCCCGCCGCCGCACCTGCCGGCACGCGGACGCTCGTCGTCGACGCCGTCGCCTACCACCTGCCGGGCAAGACGGCTAGCGGCCTCCCAGTCGGGGTGGGGGTGATCGCCGTCGACCCGAGCGTGATCCCGCTCGGCACACGCGTGTTCGTCCCCGGCTATGGCCCTGCTGTGGCTGCCGATGTAGGAACCGCGATCAAGGGGAACATCATCGACCTCTGGATGCCGAGCACGGCGCAGGCGCGCGCGTGGGGACGGCGTACCGTCACGATCACCGTCTACGGTTGACCCCGTGAGAGCCGCACTAGCCGTGGTGGTCATCGCCTGCGCCGCCTCGGCTGCAGCGGTGGCAGCCGGGCCCGCGGGGATCGAGCCGAAGCTGGCGAAGGCGCTGACAGCACCATCACTCTCGCTGGGGCGAACGGCCGCCCTCGCCGTCGATGTGTCGACGGGCACAATCGTCTTCGCCCACAACGAGTCGCTGCCCGTGGCGCCGGCGTCGAACGAGAAGATCCCCGTCTCGTGGGCGGCGCTGACTCGCCTCGGGGTCGGGTATCGCTTCCACACCGAGGTGTACGGCGTCGGAACCCGTGCCGGCGCTACCTGGGATGGCGACCTCATCCTGAAGGGGTTCGGCGACCCGACGCTCTCCACTTCCGACCTGGATCGCCTTGCGGCAACGATTCGCGGCCGTGGAATCCGCTCGGTGAGCGGGAGGATCCTCGGCGACGAGTCGTTCTACGACACGAAGCGCGGCGCAGCCGGCTGGAAGCTGTCCTTCGTCGGCGGAGAAACTCCCCCTCTGTCGGCCCTCGTCGTCGATCGTGCCCAGGGCTGGCCGGCGCTCTCGCCGCCGCTCCTCGCGGCCCGCGCGCTCCGGGATGCTCTCGTCCGCCGCGGCGTCCCGGTCGGTGGCCGACCGGGCCGCGGCAGCACGCCGGAAGCGGCCGTATCGCTCGCCTCCGACGTGTCCGACCCTCTCTCGGAGATCGTCCGACGGATGAACCACGAGAGCGACAACTTCTACGCGGAGATGCTGCTCAAGCAGCTTCTCGCGGTGACGGGCGAAGTGGGCACGTCGGCAGGCGGTGGCAGGCTCGTCGTCGCAACGATGCGCGATGCCGGGATCCCGGTCGAGGGCGTCCGCCTGCTCGACGGTTCCGGGCTCTCGAGCCTCGACCGCCTCACCGCAGAAGCGCTCGTGGGCGTGATCCGGGCCGGTGCGACCGACCCGGCGATTCGAGCCGCATTCGTGGACTCGCTGGCCGTGGCTGGCATCAGCGGGACGTTGAGCGAGCGGCTGCCGACGCTCCGTGGGCAGGTGAAAGGGAAGACCGGCACGACTGATCGCGCCTGCACGCTGTCGGGTCTGATCCGCGGCACCGTTGCGTTCGCGGTGCTCGAGAACGGCAATCCGGTCTCGTCGGTGGCGGCCCGCGCCGCCCAGGATCGGTTCGTCACGATCCTCGCCTCGACGCCCCCGTTAGGAGCGACACGCTCGCCGCACCCGTAGGGGCGACGCGCATGCGTCGACCGCGCGTGAGCGCGGGTGTGTGTGGTGGACGGCGGTCGAGGCTTACGCTCGCTGACGCGAGCATGCGCCTCGCCCCTACGTCGACCCGTCGGACAGCAGCTTCTCCAGATCGGTCACGCCGAGAGTCGGCACACCCAGCTTCTCGGCTTTCGCCGCCTTCGACCCCGGGTTCTCACCGACGATCACTCCGGTCGTGTTCCTGGAGACGGAGTCCATTACCCTGGCGCCGAGCGCCTCGAGTGCCGCCTTCGCCTGGTCACGGCTATATCCCTCGAGCGTCCCGGTGATCACGTACTGGTGGCCCGTCAGCGGGCCTTCGACGGGTCGGTCGGACTCCCCCACCTCGAACTGCAACCCCAGCTCGCGCAGATCCTCGACGAGAGCCCGGTTCTCCGCATCGGCGAACCACTCGGCGATCAGCTCGGCCCTGTCCGGGCCGATCCCGTCTGCCTCCTCGAGCTCCTCCTGGGTCGCGGCGATCAGTGCGTCGACGGTTGCGAAGTGCCGGGCGAGACTTCGCGCCAGCACCCAACCCACCTTCGGCATGTTGAGGCCGAACAGCACGCGTGAGAATGGCTGCGTCTTCGACTGTTCGATCGCGTCGATCGCTCGGCCGGCCGAGATCTCACCGTAACCCTCGATCTCGAGGAGCTGCTCAGCCGTCAGCCGGTACAGGTCGGGCATCGACCGGAGCAGCCCTTCGTCCCAGAGCTTGCGGACGAACTGCTCGCCGACGCCCTCGATCTCCATCGCAGCGCTAACCCAGTGAATCAGGGTCTCGAGCCCGCGGGACGGGCAGGCGCGGTTCGGGCAGCGGTGCTTCACCTCGCCCTCCGGCTTGACGACCTCGACGCCGCAGAGCGGGCAGTGCGACGGCATCTTCCACACGACGGTGCCGGGCCGATGCTCTCCGGCCGGACCGACGACCTGCGGGATCACGTCCCCCGCCCGCTGCACGACGACGAGGTCACCTTCGCGGATGTCCTTGCGGTTGATGTCCTCCTCATTGTGCAGCGTCGCGCTGGACACGGTCACCCCGCCGACCGGCACCGGCTCGAGCTCGGCCCACGGGTTGAGCGCACCTGTCCGGCCCACTCGGATATGGATCCGGTTGAGCGTCGTGATCGCGGTCGACGGCGCCCACTTGAACGCCCTCGCCCACCGTGGCCGCTCGTGAAGGGCGCCCAGTCGACGTTGCTGATCGAAGGAGTCGACCTTGATCACGATGCCGTCGATCTCGTAGTCGAGCTCGGCACGCCGGCTCTCCCAGCTCTCGCAGGCGGCGGCGACCTCGTCGACCGTCTCGAATCGTTCGGCGTGCGGGTTCGTCCTGAACCCGCGCTCTCGCAGCCACGCGAGCATCTCGAACTGCGTGTCGGGCGCGTGGCCCTCGTGCACGCCGGCGCCGTAGATCCAGAGCGAGAGGGGCCGCTCGGCAGTGATCGCCGGATTGAGTTGCCGCAGCGAGCCCGCCGCGGCGTTGCGTGGGTTCGGCGCCGGTTTCTTGCCCGCAGCTACTTGCGCCGCGTTGAAGCGGGCGAACCCGGAGAGCGGGAAGTAGACCTCTCCGCGAACCTCGAAGAGCTCCGACGGTACCTCGGCGTCAGCAGCGCGCATCCGCAACGGAACCGCCTCGATCGCGCGCACGTTCGCAGTCACGTCCTCGCCGCGGAACCCGTCACCGCGGGTCGCCGCCCGGACGAGCACACCACGCTCGTAGACCAGTGAGATGGCGGAGCCGTCAATCTTGGGCTCGATCACGTACGCGACCGGTTCGTCGGTACCGAGGCGCTTGCGCATGTCGGTCGCCCACTTCTCGAGGGCCTCGGACGTCGTCACCTTCTCGAGCGAACCCATGGGCGCCAGGTGCTCCACCTTGGTGAAGCCCGCAGCCGGGGCGGCACCGACCCGCCGCGTTGGGGAATCGTCGGTGACGAGCTCGGGATGCTCGTCCTCGAGAGCCTGGAGCTCGTCGTAGAGAGCGTCGTAGCCGGCGTCGGCGATCTCCGGGTCGTCGAGAACGTGGTAGCGGTACGCATGGTGCTCTAGCAGCCGCCGCAGCTCCTGCACCCTGGCCTCCTGAACCGTGGCCTCCTCAACCATGGCCGCGTCGTCAGACAAGCGCCAGGATCTCCTCCGGGTGCTGGACGAGGGCGTCGGGCTCCTCGGCGAGCAGCCGCTCGTCGGGATGGATGCCACCCCACCCGACGGCAACGGCGAGAGCACCTGCGGCCTTGCCGGCCCGGATGTCGAACGGGGAGTCTCCGACATACACCGCTTCCTCCGGGCTCGCACCGATACGACGGAGCGCCTCGAGCACCGGATCGGGGTCGGGCTTGTGGCGCTCGGTGTCGTCTGCGCCCACGAGCACGTCGGTCAATTCTTGGAGCAGGGGAAAGCGCTCGAACGCGAGCTCCACGGTGGCGACGCGCTTCGCGGTCACAATCCCGAGCTGGTGGCCGCGGCGGCGAAGCTCGGATAACAGCTCGATCACACCGGCGAACATTTCCAGTGTTGCGTGGAGCGGCTCATTGTGGGCCCGGTACACGTCGACGAGCTCGTCGACGCGGTCGGGATCGAGATCGCGCA
>JANOUB010000311.1:0-1628 GCA_031416615.1 Thermoleophilia bacterium | reverse complement strand
CTCGGCCTCATCGTCGGCCTGCTCGATCTGATCCCGCTCGCGGGAGCCATGATCGCTGCGGTGATCGTCAGTGCGGTCGGCTTCCTCCACTCGACGACCGCGGGCATCGTGCTCGTGATCTTCTTCGTCCTCTACCAGCAGCTCGAGAACCACGTCCTCCAGCCGCTCGTCTACGGACGGACGGTGCAGCTGTCGCCGTTGGTCGTGCTCGTCGCGGTGCTGATGGGAGCCAAGCTTGCAGGCGTGATCGGCGCGCTCGGCGCGATTCCCGTCGCCGGTGCGATTCAGGTGATCGTGGTCGACTGGCTCGACCACCGACGCCGGAAGATCCTCGATCCGCCGGGGCCGCCTCCGTCGGCGATCGACCTGCCCTCCTGAGCCTGGAACCAGGCTGAGCGTGTCCGAAGTTCCGGAAGCGCGGGGAGTCGCGCGCTACCGCGAGCTCTTCGGCAATCAGTACGCGGCGTCGCTGCTCGCCTGGAGCATCGTCGCTCGGTTGCCGATGGGGATGGCTGCGCTGGCGCTCGTGTTGCTCGTCCGGGGCACGGGCGCCGGTTACGGCAAGGCCGGTCTTGTCGCGGCGGCGTTCGCGATCGCGGTTGCGATCGGCGCCCCGTACGGAGGCCGGCAGGTTGACCGTCGCGGTGCGCGGCTCGTGCTACGGAGGCGGTTGGTGCTCTTTCCGGCGCTCTTCGGGTTGGTCGCGGTTCTCGGTGAGACGGGAGCGCCGATCGCCGCGATCGCCGTCGCGGCTGCTGCTGCGGGCCTGACGGTGGCGCCGGTCTCGTCGGTGATGCGGTCGATCTGGCCGACCGTCGCGGGCGCCGACGGAGCCAGGACGGCCTACGCTCTCGACGCGGCGCTTCAGGAGGTGATCTTCGTCGGCGGCCCGCTTCTCGTCGCCGTCCTTGCGGTGATCGATCCGGTTGCCGCCGTCGCCGGGGCGGCGGTGCTTGCCGCTGTCGGCACCTACGCGTTCTCACGGCTGCCGCCGGTGCGCGAAGCCGGCCCGGCAGAACATCGGCACAGCGCCCGATTTGGTGCCCTCTCTGCAGTCGGAGTGAGGACGATCGCGCTGCTGTCCCTCTGGCTCGGGCTCGGGTTCGGGGCGGTCGAGATCGCCGCTCCCGCGTTCGCGGAAGCCCAGGGCAACCGGGCGCTGGCCGGCGTCGCACTCGCCGGGTTCTCGGCGGGATCGCTTGTCGGCGGCCTCATCGCAGGCCTACGGCCGTCAAGCGACGAGCGACGGAGAATTATCTTCGGCACAGTCGTGCTCACCCTCTTGATGGCTCTCCCGCTCGCGGCGCGATCGGTCGGCTCGATGGCGCTGCTCCTCTTCTTCGCCGGACTTCCGATTGCCCCCGTCGTCGCGGCGATGTACGGCCAGATCGGCCGTGTCGCGGCCGCGGGATCCGTGGCGGAGGCGTTCTCCTGGTTCGGTACCGCGGTCTCGATCGGGATCGCCGGCGGCAGCGTCGCTGGCGGGTGGCTGATCGACAGCCACGGCTGGCGGGCGGCCGTCCTGCTCGGCATCGCCTGCCTGGGTGTCGGCGCCCTGCTGACGGCCCTCCGCCGAGCCACGCTGGCTCCGCCGGAGGCTGGGCCCCGACTTGCTGGGGAGTAGGATC
>JANOUB010000310.1:0-3885 GCA_031416615.1 Thermoleophilia bacterium | reverse complement strand
GGGCGCGACCTCGGTGCCGTAGAGCTCGATCGCGCGCATCGTCCTCGCGTGGTCGACGCTGCCGACCGTCAGCTGGAGCAGGAACCGGTCGTGCCCGAAGATCTCGTGCTGGAACAGGATCTTCTCGACGACCTCCTGCGGACTGCCGACGAAGTTCGCGCCACGAAGGGCCCGCGAGGCCTCGAACTGCTCGCGCGTCATCGCCGGCCAGCTGCGCTCGCGGCCGATCTTGGTCATCATCGCCTCGAGTGGTGGCCACGAGACATCGGCCGCGTCCTGCGAGGCACGCGCGATGAAGCCGTGCGAGTTGATGCTCAGCGCCGGGATGTTGTGGCCTGCTTCGCGCGCGGCGCGTCGGTGGATCTCGGCGAACGGCGCGAACCGCTCAGCAGGCACCACGCACTCGCCGCTTGATCGCCGACACCACTGCCGACTACGGTGACCTCATGACACGGCCGCGACTCGTCGGGATCAACTGGGGCTCGAGCTCGGGAAGAGCGAGCGCGCCCTAGCGGAGTTGCGCGCGAAGGGGATAGAGCCGGACGGCTGATTGCGGCGCCTGGCCGCGGAGACGGGATCAGGCGGCCGAGACGTCCGCACGTACGAACGGGCGGCGTGACGCGGGCGAGCGTCGGCGCCGCGCCACGAGGCCGCGCGAGCAGGTGACGACATCCTCGCCGCTGCCATGGTCGACGGCGAGCGTCAGCCGGTCTCCGTCGGTACCGAGCACGCGGGCGCGCGAGCCGATCTCGTGCACCGGTCCTCGCTCGTCCGACCGGAGCTCGGCGAGCAGGTAGACGATCTCGCCTGCAGTCGTGTCGCCGTCGTCTCCCATGGTGAGAGAGACGCTCGGTGCCGCGCGAGGTTGGGTTCCCTCACGGAACCCTAACGCCCGCGCGCCGTCGCTCCCACGGCTGTGCGTCCGAGTTGGGCCAACGGGCGAACACGATGCCCGGGGCGTGACATGATCCGTGGCGAACCCGCGGCTGCCTGCAGCCGGCGTAACGCACAGGAGGCGTGAGTATCAGCGGGCCGAGCTACGACGAGTTGTGCGCTTCGCATCGCTGGGACGTGCCGGCGCGGTACAACATCGCCGCTGATGTCTGCGACAGGCATCCGCGCGACAAGTCAGCGATGATCTGGGAGAGCTTCGACGGCACGGTCAGGGAGCTCGACTGGGGAGTGCTTCAGGACCTCGCGAACCAGGCAGCCCACACGCTGGCGGCGCGGGGCGTGACGCGGGGAGACCGCGTGGCGGTCGTCCTGCCCGCGACTCCCGAGGCGGCGGCGATCTTCTTCGGCGTCTGGAAGCTCGGTGCGATCCTGCTCTCGATGTCGGTGCTCTACGGCGACGACGGGATCGAACATCGCCTCTCCGACTCCGGCGCCCGTCTCCTCGTCACCGACACCGAGAACGCGCCGAGATTCGACCGCCCGTGGGCGCCGGACGTCCTCGTGCTCGATCGGCACACGCTGAGCGGAGCCTCGACTGATTCTGTCTGCGCCGACACGTCGGCCGACGACCCCGCCCAGCTCTACTACACGTCAGGGACGACTGGCCTCGCGAAGGGAATCGTCCACGCGCACCGTTACATTCTTGCCCACGAGGAGTTCCTGTACTGCCACGAGGTTGAGGAGGGCGAACGCTTCCACGGGATGGGCGAGTGGGCCTGGGCCGCGGGGATCGCGCCGCTGCTCGGCCCCTGGCGCCTCGGTGCGGTGCAGTGCGTCTACCGGCGTGAGGGCGGCTTCGACCCAAACCAGCAGCTCGCGTTCCTGAGCCGCCACCGGGTCACAAACGTCTTCACGACTCCCACGGCGATGCGCGCGATGATGGCGATCGACGACGCGGGGACGAGGTATCCGCAGTCATTCCGTCGCGTGTGCTCGGCGGGCGAACCGCTGAACCCGGAGGCGATCCGCTGGTTCCGCCAGCAGTACGGCGTCACCGTCCTCGACTACTACGGGCTCACGGAGTCGTACCCACTCGTCGCCAACTATCCCGTCCTCGAGGTGCGCGAGGGGTCGATGGGGAAGCCGATGCCGGGCTGGGACGTGCAGATCCTCGACGAGGACGACCGGCCGGTCGCGCCCGGGGAGCGTGGCGAGATCTGTCTTCGCGCCCGCTCCAACCCGCACTATCCCCTCGGCTACTGGAGGAACGACGAGGCGGGCAAGGAGACGTTCGGCGGCGAGTGGTTCCACACGAAGGACGCCGCAGTGAAGGACGAGGATGGCTACTACTGGTACGTCGGTCGCGCCGACGACGTGATCATCGCGGCCGGCTACCGGATCGGCCCGTTCGAGGTCGAGTCCGCCTGCCTCGAGCACCCGGCAGTCCGGGAAGCGGCAGCAGTCGCCTCACCCGACGAGCTCCGCGGCAACGTGGTCAAGGCGTTCATCGTCCTCGCCGACGGCTACACGCCCTCGGACGACCTCGCCGCCGAGATCAAGCGCTTCGTCCGTGCCCGGCTTTCTGCCTACGCATACCCACGCCGCATCGAGTTCGTGCCTGATCTGCCGAAGACGCTGACGGGGAAGATCCGCCGCATCGAGCTCCGCCAGCTCGAGCTCGATCGCGCCGGGTGATCTCCGGGACGGCCCGGTGACCGGCTTCAGCCGGTCTCCTGGGTTTCGAAGCTCCGGGCGCGTGACGCCGGCACGTACCCCGCGAATAGGCAATACTCGAAGCGATGAGCGCCCCGGCTTTCTATTCAACCGGCTCCTGGCAGCCGTTCTCCGGGCAGGAGGAACCGTTCCTCGAAGCCTGGAAGGAGTTCGCGGGCTGGGCCGCCGGGATGCCGGGGGCGGCGGGCGAAGCGCTGCTGACGCGCGACCTCCGCGATCCCGAGCGGTTCGTCAGCTTCCTCCCGTGGGAGAGCCTCGAGGCGATCCGCGGCTGGAAGACGCACCCCGAGTTCAAGGAGCGGATGAGCCGCGTGCAGCAGCACGTCGACAAGTTCGCACCCACCGAGACCGAGGTGGTGGCGCGCGTGCAGGCTGAGTCGTGAGCGCCCGGACGCTCGTCCTCGGGGGCGGCTTCGGCGGTATCGCGGCCGCGGTCGAGCTGAAGGGGCTGCTCGGCGACGACCACGAGGTCGTGCTCGTCGACCGCAAGCCGGAGTTCACGATGGGGCTGCGCAAGCTGTGGGAGCTCGTCGGGCACGGCACGATCGCCGAGGGCAGCCGATCGCGGGCGCTGCTCGACCGGCATGGGATCCGCGTCGTCCCGGAGGAGATCCTCTCGATCGACGCCGCCGCTCGTGCTGCCGAGACCACGGGTGGCCGGCTCGACGGCGATCACCTGGTGATCGCGCTCGGGGCGGTCTCGCGTCCCGATCTCGTGCCTGGGCTCACCGAGCACGGCCACGATGTCTGGGCGTTCGACGGCGTGGCGGCGGCGGCCGAGGCACTTGCGAGCTTCGACGGCGGCCGCATGCTGATCTTGATCGCCGGCGCCCCGTACCCCTGCCCGCCGGCCCCGTACGAGTGTGCCTTCCACCTCGACGAGCATCTGCGGGCCCGTGGTCTGCGCGACGCCACCGAACTCGCTGTCATCACGTTGCAGCCGATGCTGATGCCGAACGCCGGGTGGGCGGGCTCCGAGTGGATGGCCGGCCAGCTGGCCGAGCGGGGCATCTCCCAGCGCACCGGTGCAAAGGCAGAACGCGTCGAGGCCGGGCGGGTTGTGCTCCCCGACGGCGAGGCGCCGTTCGAGCTCCTCTTCACGGTGCCGCCGCACCGTCCGCCGGCGGTCGTCTCGGGCAGCGGGCTCGCGGCGGCGAACGGGTGGATCGCGGTCGACTCCGGCACGCTCGCGACCGCACACGAGGGCGTCTACGCGGTCGGGGACGTGAACCTGATCCCGCTCGCGAACGGGTTGCC
>JANOUB010000309.1:0-1972 GCA_031416615.1 Thermoleophilia bacterium | reverse complement strand
AAGCCAGGGCGGCCGGCATCGTCAGCGATCGAGAGAGTGGGCTCCATGCCCGTCGGGGCGCTGCGCCCTCTCCGCGAGGGGCGCCGATTGGTGATCGCTGCCGTCGCCCTTCTCCTCGCCGGTGCACTGGGGCTGAGCTGGTTATTGGCGCGTCTCCGTAGAATCGACGGGGATGGAGCGCTACTACGTCACAACGCCGATCTACTACGTCAACTCGACCCCGCATATCGGGCATGCGTACACCACTATCGCGGCGGACATCCTGGCGCGCAACCGGCGACAGCGTGGCGCCGAAACCTTCTTCCTGACGGGGATCGACGAGCACGCCGCCAAGGTGGCCCGGGTCGCCGCGGAGCAAGGACTGTCACCACAGGAGTACGCCGACCAGATCGCGGTCGTCTGGCGTGAGCTCCCGGAGCGCCTCAATGCGTCGAACGACTTCTTCATCCGTACGAGCGACGAGGAACACAAGCGCTTCGTCCAGGGATTTTTGCAGCGGCTCTACGACAACGGGCACATTTACCAGGATGTGTACGCCGGGCTGTACTGCGTCGGCTGCGAGGCGTTCAAGACGGAGGCAGACCTCATCGACGGAAAGTGCCCGGAGCACGACCGGGAGCCCGAGTGGATCGAGGAGCGCAACTGGTTCTTCCGGCTCTCGTCGTTCCAGCAGCAGCTGCTCGAGCTGTACGAGCGCGCCGACTTCGTCCAGCCGGGATTCCGTGCCAACGAGGCGCGGAGCTTCATCGAAGGGGGGCTGCAGGACTTCTCGATCAGCCGGGCGGGGCAGACGTGGGGGATTCCGATCCCGTGGGATCCGGATTCGGTCGCCTACGTGTGGGCAGACGCCCTCGTCAACTACCTGAGTGCGCTCACGTACGCACGCCCAGGCGAGGATCTGCTCGAAACGTTCTGGCCGTCCGTGCGGCATCTGCTCGCGAAGGACATCTTGCGCTTCCACTGCGTCTACTGGCCGGCCATGCTGCTCGCAGCAGGCTACGATCCGCCCCGGCAGCTGTTCGTCCACGGGTACCTCCTGCTCGACGACAGGAAGATCTCGAAGTCACTCGGGAACGTCGTCGACCCGCTCGACCTGATCGACACCTACGGCGCCGACCCGGTGCGGTTCTGGTGCGCGAGGGCAATCTCGTTCGGGCAGGATGGCGCGGCCTCGATCGTGGGGATCCACGAGCGGTATGAGCGCGAGCTCGGCAACGACCTCGGCAATTTGCTCTCCCGGACGACAGCGATGGTGGCCCGGTACCGAGGCGGGAAGCTCCGAGCAGTGCCGTCCGCGAAGGGGGTCGTCGCCGCCGCGCTCGCCCCGCTCGCAGACGATGTCGCCAATCGGCTCGACGGCTTCGACATCACCGGAGCGCTCGAGCGAATCTGGGAGGTCGTGCGGGCCCTCAACCGTGAGGTCGAGACAACCGCACCGTGGCAGCTCGCGAAGGATGAGGCGCGCGCGAACGATCTCGATCGGGTTCTCTATGACCTCGTCGACGGCCTCCGCGCCGTCGCCGTCGCCCTGTCGGCCTACATACCCGACACGACCGCCTCGATCCTGGCAGCCCTTCGTCAGCCCGCCGCCGTCGACTGGTCGCTCGTCGCCTACGGCCTCACCGGCGAGACGGACGGGATCGAAGCAGCCGCTCCGCTCTTCCCCCGGCTCGAACCGCTCCCGGCGTGATCGACACCCACGCCCATCTCGACGGGTGCGAGGAGCCCGCTGCCTTTCTCGTCGAGCGGGCCCGCGCCGTCGGCGTCTCGCGGATTGTCACAGTCGGCACCGGGATCATGTCCTGTCGGGCGGCGCTCGCGATCGCCGAGTCGGAGGAGGGAGTCTCTGCGGCCCTTGGGATCGATCCGCACCAGGCGGGAGGACGGGAAGCTGCACGGATCGGGGAGCTCGTCGAGCTGCTCGAGCACCCGTGTGCCGTCGCGGTCGGCGAAATCGGGCTCGACTACTTCC
>JANOUB010000308.1:0-2401 GCA_031416615.1 Thermoleophilia bacterium | reverse complement strand
CCCGGCCTTGCCGAGATCGTCCCGGTCGATCCAATACGTGGCGCGGGCGACGGCACCGAGCGCGACCACATCCGGGTGACCGTCGGAGATCGCTTCGGCCTCGACCAGGAGCCGCTCCATGCGCTCCCTGTCACCGTCATGGGCAGCGCCGACCGCCAGGGCGACGGTCCCGACGCCGTGCAGCGTGGGCAGCCGAAGGCGCTTGGCCAGGTCGATGCAGCGGCGAGCGGCGGGCTCGATCTGGTCGACGTTGTGACGGTCGTGCGCGTGCAACGCCAGAAAGTTGTCGAGGTGCGCGACCACCACGAGCGCGCCCGCACTCACGGCGTGCTCGCGCGCCGCGAGGATGCCGTCGGGCGACTCGTACTCCCAGAGGGCGAGTGACGAACGCTCCATCAACCCCCGCAGCTGCCACGTCGGGAGGCCGTGCTCACGTCCGATCCTGACCACTCTGTCGAACGTCGCGGCGGGGTTGCCCTCGCCACGGCCCCGCTCGCACCGACCGATCACGAGCGCGGTCGCCGCCCACAGCTCGTGATCCTGACCCTGCTCAGCGATCTCCATGGCACTGCGGGCCAGCACGGCTGCATCGTCGAAACGGCCCTGCCCGACGGCGACCTCCGCGCTCACGGCGTCGATGCGCGCCCCGACGAGCGACCCCGGAACGTGCTCGACGAGATCGCGCGCCGCCGCCGCATGTGCGCCGGCGGTGTCCCACCGACTCGACTCGGCCGCGGCCCGCGCCATCGCCAGGTGGATGGTCGCACGCTGCTCCGGCCCCGCCGCAGCGCGCATCCGCTCCCCGACGGCGAGCGCCTCGTCGACCGCTCCCGTGGTCGACAGAACCGACAGGAGTACCTCGCCGATCTCGAACCACTCGGGTCCCGCCTCATCCACGAACGACCACGCACGGTCGAGCATCGGTACTGCGCTCGCCAGCGCCCCTCGCTTCTCCGCCCGCCGGGCGGCACGGAGCAAGAATCCGGCTGCCCGCTTTGTGTCACCTGCCTCCTCGGCAAGCGCGGCGGCCTGCTCACCGAGCGATTCATCGAGATCCGGCCAAGCGAGTTCCAGCGCGACCAACGCCTCACGGGCGGTCTCAATCCGCTCGAGCGGAAGCAGATCCTCGAGAATCGCCTCTCGCGTGAGGGAATGCCGGAACTCGAAGGCCGTCGGGTCGGAGCGGTCCGCGGTCACGAGCTGAGCCTGGACCCCAGCACGCAGTGCGTCCGCAACTGCGCCGATCGATACGCCCAACGCAGCGCGGAGCAGCTCGGTGTCGAAGCGCTGGCCGAGTACTGCCCCAACGCGGATCGCACGTGCAGCACCATCATCCAGGGTGCCCATCCTTCGACGAACGAGTTCGGCGAAGCGTTCGGGCACCGCAGGTGCACCCGCCTCTTCAACCCGCCAACCGTCGGCGGATGACTTGATCGTGCCGTCGGCCACGCTGGTCGTCAGGAGCTCCTCCACGAGGAGCGGCAGACCATCGGCAAAGTTGTCGATCAAGGACGTGACACTCGCATCCACCAGCTCGGCACCGAGGCACATCGAGGTCATCGTCGTCAGTTCATCCCTGGTGAGACGTCGCAGCTCGACTCTGTTCGCCGATCTCCTCGCAACGAGGTCGCTCAGGACGCGTCCGGCGTGGCCAAAGCCTTCGAGCCGGGTGGTCACCACGCACAGCACCGGTGCGGTCGCCACATTGTCCGCCACGTACTCGACCACGGCTACGGTGTCGGGATCCGACCAGTGGAGGTCCTCGAGCACGAGCAGGCACGCGTCGTCAGCGACAGAAGTCAGGAAGCGCAGGAGACCCTCGCCGATCTCCATCGCGCTGGCCTGGTACGTCGCCCCGCCCGCGACGCGCCACTCGGGAACGATCTGGGCCAACGCCCGCCGGTCGACCGAAGTCCCGCCGGCTGAGCCGACCCGCCTGACGTGGCCCGACAGCGCTTCGAACAGCGGACGGAATGGAACGGGCGTGCCTGTGTCGACGGCCCTGCCCACCAACACCGGCAGCCCCCGACCTGCCGCCGCATCGCAGAGTTCGTTAACGAGCCGCGACTTGCCGACACCCGCTTCGCCTGTCACCCAGACCAAGCTGCCGGCCCCGGCTGCGGCCCGGTCGAGTGCGGCCCCGAGAACCGCTGTCTCCTCAGCGCGCCCGACAACCGACGGGCAGGACAGCTGCAACACCGGGACAGTCTTGCAGGCGCACTCGCGGGTCACGCGTTTCCGGCGTCTGTCGGGTTTGGGAGGCGGCGAGTTGCCAAAGACCGCCGCCCGCCTCGTCGAGCACTGGCGCACCGCGCACCACGCCGAGCTCGCTCAGAACTGGGACCTGGCTCAGGTGCCAGCCGCTCTGTCGAGCATCGAACCCCTCCAGTAGACTGAGCAC
>JANOUB010000307.1:0-13866 GCA_031416615.1 Thermoleophilia bacterium | reverse complement strand
TTTGTGAGCCGTCAGGCGCTCCAGGGAACCACCACTGACGGCGGCAGGCCCCGGCTGTACGCTGGGACTCCTGCGGGCAGCACGGTCATACCGGCGTCCTCGGAGACCCAGATGTGGCCGGCGATCTCGAGCCCGGCTGCGTCGGCGAGCGTGGCCACAGCGAACGACACCGTCTCGCGGCCCGGAGCATCCCAGAACACGGTCGTCCCACACGTGCCGCAACGGCCACGGCTCGCCCCGTGCTCGGAGACCGCTGCCCTCTCCCAGGTCAGCGCCGTCCCGTCCTCGACGACGAGATCTCGCCGGTGCGCGGCAGCCGCGGGCCACGGGCCTCCTGTCGCCTCACCGCACGCGTTGCAGTGACACACGAGCACATCCCGCACCGGCCCGTCGATCGCATAGCGGACCGCCCGGCAAGGGCAGGCACCTTCCCACTTCACGCGGGCAGAGCCGCGAGGAGCCGGTCGAGATCGCCGTCTGATGTCCACCAGCCGCAGGAGACCCGGATCAACCCGGCGCCGGGAATCTCGCGAACGTGCACGCCGGCCGTGGAGAGCGTCTCGACGAGCTCCGACGGATCGCCCGGCGCACGAAAGGCCACGAGCGTCGAGCGCGGGTCGGGAGTCACGACATCGACGCGAGTCGCGAGCAGCGTCCGGCAGCGCGCCGCGACCGCCGCCGCATAGTCGAACGCCCACGCAGGCCGCGCCTCGATCGCCGCGAGTAGACCGGCGAGGGACGATGGTGGCCACCAGTTCGACTCGAACCGTGCGGCGCCGGGGCGAGGCTCGAAGCGCCCATCGGGCTCGTACCCGGCCTGCGAGAAGTAGCTCGGCGAGGCGACCCGCAGCCGGTCGGGGTCGGCGACGACCAGCGCGCCCGTCGAATCCGGACCGCAGAGCCACTTCTGGCCCGAGATCGTGAGAAAGTCGAGGCCGGCGGCGTCGACAGGGATCGCGCCGACCGACTGCGCGCCGTCGACAAGGACAGGGATCCCGGTCGCCTCGCGTAGCTCGCGCACGGGCAGGACACGCCCCGTCGTCCAGAGCACCTGCGACAGCGCCAGCAGGCGCGTTCGCGGCGTCACCGCGGCGCGGATCGCTTCAGGATCCGGAGCGACGACGACCACGCGAGCAGCCGAGGCGGCGAGTGGCCCGATGAGACCAAAGTGCTCGTCGGTTGTCGTCACGATCTCGTCGGCCGGGCCCAGACCGAGGCCCGCGAGCACGATGTTGCAGCCGTCCGTCGTGCTCGCCGTGAGAGCGACCTGAAGCGGATCGGCCGAGACGAGCGCGGCGAGGCTCGCGCGCATCGCCTGGCGTAGCCCCATCACGCGCTCGAAGTACGGTATGCCGCTGCGTCCGTCGGCGAAATCGCGCTCGAGCTCGGCTTGTACCGCCTCGGCGGTCGTCCTCCCGATAGGACCGAACGTGCCGGCGTTGAGGTACGCGATCCGCTCCAGCACCGGGAACTGGGCCCGCGCCTCCTCGAAGCTCAGCGGCGGCACACCCGGTGCATGAGCGGACGGCACACGACCATTGTGGCTACTTCCCCCGGACGAACGCGGTCGGTATGGCGTGACGGAGCCGGAGGGGGAAGTAGCCTAGGTGGCCAATGCGCGTTGTCATCGCCGACCCCCCCGCCTACACGCCGCCTTACGACCACGCACTTGCCGCGGCGCTCGCTCGCCAGGGCGTCGATGTGCGGTTGCTCACCTCTCGCTTTCGGTTCGGGACCGTGCCGCCCGCGAGCGGATATCAGCTGGACGACAGCTTGTATCGCCTGTCGACCGGAATCGGATCGAGGCCTGCCCGTCTCGCCGCGAAGGCGGTCGAGCACCCGCTCGCGCTGGCCCGGCTGGCGCTCGCCCGGTGCGATCTCGTCCATCTCCAGTGGGTTGCGGCACCGGAGGCCGATGCCTGGCTCCTGCGCACCCGCGAGCCGCTTGTCTTCACGGCCCACGATCTCTTGCCTCGGCGCACGGCCCGCCATACAGGCACCTGGAGGCGGCTGTTTCGCCGTTTCGACCGGATCGTCACCCACAGCGAGCGCGGTCGCCGGACGCTGGCCGCGTTCGGCGTTCCCGAGGCGAAGCTCCGCGTGATCCCTCATCCCGCCTTCCACACCGATCCAGTGCGGGAGGACGATGGTCGCACGGTGCTCGCGCTCGGCGTGATCCGCCCGTACAAGGGCCTCCCCGATGCCGTCGACGCCGTCCTCGGCGTTGCCGGGGCGCGGCTCCTCGTCGCCGGGGACCCCCGGGTGCCGCTCGACGCGCTCCGCGCGGCAGCGGGCGACCGGGCCGAGTGGCGGCTCGGGTACCTGGACGCGGCCGAGATCACCCGCGCGCTCGGGGCCTCGACCGTGGCGGTATTCCCCTACAGCGCAGAACTCGACCAGTCGGGCGCTCTCCTGCAGGCGATCGGGGCCGGGGTGCCGGCAGTCGTTTACGACGTCGGCGGCCTCGGCGAGATCGTCGGCGCGTTCGGAGCCGGCCGCGTCGTCCCGCCCGGGGACGTCGAGGGCCTGAAGCAGGCCCTGCGCGAGCTGCTGGGCGACGCCGACGCACTCGGGGAGGCGCGTGCGGGCGCAGCGCGCGCGCGTGCCAGTCTCACCTGGGAGAAAGCGGCGGCCGACCACGTGGCTCTCTACGAGGAGCTCGTGTGAGGTTCGGCCGGCGCAGCCGCTTCCACGACCTCGTCGAACGGCAACTCGACCTGTTCGCAACCGACGATGCAGACCTGCTCGCCGAGGCAGCGGAGGCAGAGGCGGCGTGGAACTCGTCGGCTGCCGACGGCGCCGAAGAGGCGTACGGCGATTATCAGCTCGTCGTCGACGCGATCGCCGACCGGCTGCTCGACATCCGTGAGACGTACGCGAGCGCACTCGACGAAGACGTGTCAAGTGAGTACACGGCCGAGTTCACCCGGCAGGCGACACAGCGCTTCCGTCGCTACGCGACGCTACTCGCTGATCTGGACGAGGCGTAGTAGCCGCTCGATCTCGTCCAGCACTGCTGCCGCGATGACGGGCTTCGGCGCCCGTGGGACGAGACGGTCGCCATCCGCGGTGATCAGCGTGACCTCGTTGTCCGGGCTGTCGAAGCCGATATCGCTGCGCCCCACATCGTTGTAAACGACGAGATCGACATTCTTGTCGCGAAGCATCGCTCGCTTGCGCTCGAGCCCCGCGACTCCGTGCTCTGCGCCGAAGGCAACGAGTATCTGCTCCGGCCGGCGGGTCTCGCCGAGCGCGTGCGCGATGTCGGGCGTCGGGGTGAGCTCGATCTGCCACGGAGCATCGTCCTTGGGCCGTTTCCCGTCCAGCGTGGCCGCGGCGCGGTAGTCGGCGACGGCGGCCACCATCACGATCACGTCAGCCCCGGAACGGCGGAGGGCCTCGCGCTCGAGGTCAGCCACTGTCGGCGTCTGCACGACCTCGACACCGTGAGGGAGAGACTCTGCGACGTTGGCCACGAGCAGGGTCACGTCTGCCCCGCGCCGGCGCGCCTCGTCTGCGAGAGCTAGACCCATGCGTCCTGACGAGCGGTTACCGATGAAGCGGACCGAGTCGATGGGCTCACGCGTTCCCCCCGCCGTGACAACGACGCGCTTGCCCTTGAGCGGGCTTGGCGGACGCAGCAGGGCCTCGGCGCGCGCGACGATCTCGGCCGGTTCCGCCATACGGCCCACCCCGACCTCGCCCTCGGCGAGCTCACCGCTCGCAGGCCCCACGATCTCGACACCGCGTGCGAGCAGCAACTCGTGATTTGCCCGGGTTGCCGGGTGCTCCCACATGCGCGTGTTCATTGCCGGGGCGACGAGGATCGGGCCGTCGTGCGCGAGGATCGCCTCGGTGAGCACGTCGTCCGCGAGCCCATGGGCGAGCCGTGCCATCGTGTGGGCGGTGAGCGGGGCGACGACGATCAGATCGGCGCGCTCCAGGTGGGGATAAGGATCGGTCGGTGCGGCTCGCCGGGCGAGCGCGTAGAAGGTCTCGGCGGCGACGAACCGCTCGGCCCCGCGTGTCGGGAGCGGCACGACATCATGACCGGCGCCGACGAGCAGGCGGATGATCTCGCACGCCTTGTAGGCAGCGATGCCGCCGGTGATGCCGAGGAGGATCCGCGCCACGGGCCTAGTGTGCCGGTTACGCGGGCTAAACGTCTGATCCCGATCCGGCGTGCGAGCCACAGAGGTCAGCCGCAAGGAGGGCGCACGGCCCCGTGGACGTCAGATTCAGGTTACGTCGTTCGAAGAGAGAACAGCGTAGAGCTACTTCGGGGAGGTGTAGCGGATCTTCCCCTGCGCAACTTCTTCCATCGCCATCGTCAGGTAGTTCTTCGACCGCGACTCGATCAGCGGCGGCGGCGCCGAATCGAACCCGATGCCCTCGCCGAGCTGGTGGTGGTAGCTGTTGATCTGGCGGGCACGCTTGGCAGCCACGATGACAAGCGCGTAGCGCGAGTCGACGTGTTCGAGCAGATCATCGATGCGAGGTTCGATCACGAGGGTGTCATGGTAGCTGCGAACTCGAGCTCCTGCTCCACGATCGCGCACAATGCCCCGGTCGCCCGAGCGACGTCGTCGTTCCGCACCATGTAGCGAAACCGGTGCGCCTGTTCGAGCTGGTTGCGGGCAAGCTCGATCCGATCGCCGATCTCGCCCGTCGACTCGGTGGCACGGTCGCGGAGCCGGCGCTCGAGTTCCTCGACCGGCGCCGCAATGAAGAGCGTGACGCTCCCAGCCACGTCTGCCTGGACACGGAGGGCGCCGTCGAGCTCCAGCTCGAGCACACAGACCCGCCCCTCGTCTGCCACGCGTTGCATCTCCGAGCGCAGCGTGCCGTACCGCTTGCCGGAGACGTATTTCACGTGCTCGAGGAACGCGCTCTCCTCGATCCGATCGACGAACGTGTTCTCGCTCAGAAAGTGGTACTCGACACCATCGGTCTCACCGGGCCGTAGCGGGCGCGTCGTCGCGGAGATCGCGACCTCCAGAACAGGAACGCGCTCGACGAGAGCTTTGATCAGCGTTCCCTTGCCGGCGCCAGACGGGCCGGTGATGACGAGCACGGGAGCGTTAGGCACGCTTCTAAATGGCCGCTCTAGCGGTTGAACAGCGACACGAGCTCCGCACGCTGCCGCTCGGAGAGGCCACCAACCGTCTTCGACTGACTGATCCTGCACTGGTTCAGGAGCCGGGCTGCCTTCACCCGACCGAACTTCGGGACAGCCATCAGCATGTCGAATACCTTGGCCGTCGAGACGTACTCCGGCGGGTCGAGCAGGACGCCCTCGATCTGAGCCGTGCCGTCCTTCAAATCCTTCTTGAGCTGTGCACGCCGGACGCGGATGTTGTTCGCACGCTTCAGCGCCTCCATTCTCTGGTCGAGCGAACGGGCTGGTGCCTGAACCTGAATCTTGGACGCAACCATGAGCGCACGAGTCTAGCAACCCAGCAGGCCCGGTCAAGTCGAACTGTTTTCGGCTATTTGCAGGTCTTTCAGTTCGCTAACTGTTGGCAATTGCGTGGGCATCGAGTGGAGAGCGAAACCCACGCGCCATGGCTTCGTCCGTCAGCTCCTGCCGGATCCGAGCCGGCGCGGCTGGATCGGCGAATAAAACAGTGCCAAGTGCGACAACACTCGCGCCCACCGCGATGAGCTCGAGGGCGTCGAGCCCTGATCGCACGCCGCCCATACCGACGATGGGAACGTCGACGGCGCGTGCGCAGGCCGACACGCAAGCGAGGGCCACAGGCTTGAGCGCGGGCCCCGAGTACCCGCCGATACCACGGCCGAGCTTGGGCCGGAGGGTGACCGGATCGAGGGCCATGCCACGAATCGTGTTGACGAGCGAGAGCCCGTCCGCTCCGGCTGCGACGACCGACTTCGCCGACTCGGCAATGTCCCACGTCGCCGGCGACAGCTTTGCGTACAGCGGCTTCGACGTTCGCGAGCGGCAGCCGGCGACGATCTGGGCCGATGACTCCGGCGCCTCTTCGACGTTCGGGCACGAGAGATTCAACTCGATCACTTCGACATCGGCTCGACCTTCGAGACGCTCGCAGATCGAGGCGTAGTCTTCGACCGAGAAGCCCCCGACAGAGACCCAGACCCGCAAGCCCTGTTTCGCGAGAGCCGGGAGGGTGTGCGCGAGCAGCGCCTCGATGCCGGGTCCTTGCAGCCCGATCGAGTTGAGCATGCCCGACTCCGTCTCGGCGATCCTGACCGGCGGGTTGCCCTCGCGTGGCTCCGGCGTGATCGTCTTCGTGACGAAGGCGTCGAGTTCGGCTGCCACGTCCGGCGCCGTTCGAGCGTCGAGGCACCCGCTCGCGTTGACGAGCATGGCAGTCATGCCGCTCGCAGGACAGGCCCTGCCACACACAGCCGCTGCAGGTGGCCATCGACCTCGATCACGCACCCGTAGCACGCTCCGTAGCCACACGCCATTGGCGCCTCCCAGGCAAGCTGCGCCTGCGGAACGAGCCGACGGATCGCCTCGAGCATCGGCTCCGGGCCACAGGCGAGGATGTCACCCGGCTCGGCCGGAAGCAGCGAGGTCACGAACGTCGGCTCGATCACGACCTCCGCCCCCGGCACGAGAGTGGCTGCCTCGGCGTGGTGCGCCGATCGAAAGCCGAGAATTGCAGGCGGCGTGCCGAGCACCTGTGAGACGTATGGGAACGGCGCCACGCCGATGCCGCCTCCGACGAGAAGCGGCCGTGGCACCGTGAGATCGAATCCGTTTCCGAGCGGGCCGAGGACATGAAGCGACTGTCCCGGGGTGAGATTGCACAGCGTCCGCGTGCCGGGCCCGACAGGGTCGATCAGGAAGCAGAGCTCACCTGCCTCAGCAAGGCAGAGCGACATCGGACGCGGCAGCACGTGCCCCGGCGGGTGGAGCATGAAGAACTGGCCTGGAACTCCGGCCTCGATCGGCCCGGCGGCCACCCTGAGCAGGGTGTAGGGGCCGATCAGCTCGGTCGCTGTGACGCGGAGGGCTGCGCTCGTACTGCTGAGTGTCACGCTCCGAGTCCGATCCGTTCCTGGAGTGAGAGCACCGTCTCGGCGCGCGCGTTCGCGATCGCGTGGACGGCCGCAGCCGCTCCTGAGATTGTCGTGATACACGGGACACGAGCGCTCAGCGCGGCCTCCCGGATCCGATAGCCGTCCGCGCGAGCTCCGGACCCCTGCGGTGTGTTGATGATCAGATCGCAGCGGCCATCCCCGATCAGGTCGACGACGGTCTGCTCGCCGGTCCCGGCGTCTGCGACCTTGGCCACCTCCCCCACCTCGAGCCCCGCCGCCCGAAGCGTACGCGCTGTTCCGTTCGTTGCGACAAGGTCGAAGCCGAGGCCGGCCAGGGCGGCAGCGATCGACACGACGCTGGGCTTATCGGTGTCGTTCACCGAGAGAAACGCCGTCCCGGAGGCCGGGAGTGGCCTCCCTGCCGCGCGCTCGGCCTTCGCGAACGCGGTTGGCAGATCGGAGGCGCTCGCCATCACCTCGCCCGTCGAGCGCATCTCAGGGCCGAGCACCGGGTCGGCGCCCGGGAAGCGGGAGAACGGGAGGACGGCGGCCTTGACGCTGACCTGCAACGGACGTGGCGTCGGCAGCTGGAGGTCGCGTAGCTTGTGCCCTGCGGCGAGCTTGCAGGCGGCCTCTACGAGGTTGATCCCAATTGCCTTGGAGGCGAAGGGCACGGTGCGCGAAGCCCGGGGGTTCGCCTCGAGGACGTACACCGTCGAGTCGGCGATCGCGAGCTGGATGTTCACGAGGCCGACGACCCCGAGCGCGGGCGCGAGCCGCTTGACAATGTGCTCGACCTCGAGCGCGTTCGCCAGTGTGAGTGACTGTGCCGGCAGCACGCAGGAGGAATCGCCGGAGTGGACGCCCGCTTCCTCGACATGTTGCATCACGGCGGCGATGAACACGTCTTCTCCGTCGCAGAGGGCGTCGACATCGATCTCGACAGCGTTCTCGACGAACCGGTCGACGAGCACCGAGCCGGAGACGGCGTTCATCGCCTCACGTAGCTGCGCATCGTCGTAACACACGCGCATCGCGCGGCCCCCGAGTACGTACGACGGCCGGACGAGCACCGGGTAGCCGATCTCGGCAGCGGCGACGAGCGCCCGATCAGGCCCTTCGACTGTCGCCCAGGGGGGGCAGCGAATGCCGAGCTCATCGGCCAGTGCGCCGAACAGCTCCCTGTCTTCGGCGAGGTCGATCGCCGAGAGGGGCGTGCCCATGATCTTGTAGCCCGCTGCCTCGATGTGCCGGGCGAGCCGAAGCGGGGTCTGTCCGCCGAACTGCGTCACGACACCCTCGGGCTGCTCTCGGTCGATGACGGCGAGAACCTCCTCGGGTGACAGCGGCTCGAAGTACAGCCGGTCGGACGTGTCATAGTCCGTCGACACTGTCTCCGGGTTGCAGTTGATCATCACCGCCTCGTAGCCCAGCGCGCGGAATGTCTGTACCGCGTGCACGCAGCAGTAGTCGAACTCGATTCCCTGGCCGATCCTGTTGGGCCCCGATCCGATGATCACGACCCGGGGCTTCGTCGCCGGCGGCAGAGCCTCGTCCTCCTCGCCCCAGGTCGAGTAGTAGTAGTTCGAGCCGGCCTCGACCTCGCCCGCGCACGAGTCGACGCGGCGGTACGACGGCTTGATGCCCTTCGCGTAGCGAACGCGGCGCACGTCGTCGCCACTCGTGCCCCAGGCGGCCCCGATCGAATCATCCCCCCAGCCCGCTCGCTTGGCGCGCAGAATGTCGAGCGAGGCGAGCTCGCGACGCGCGTGGGCGAGTTGCTCCTTGAACCAGGGGTGAACACCTTCCGGGATGTCGTCGACCGTTGCCCACGGCGTCGCCGAACCGGGGTCGAGTTCGCGGGAGCCGAAGGCCTTCAGGAATGCCTCCGTGAACGTTCGGCCAATGCCCATTGCCTCCCCGACCGATTTCATCTGTGTCCCGAGTGTCGCGTCCGCCCCCGGGAACTTCTCGAAGGCGAACCGGGGGAACTTGACGACGACGTAGTCGAGCGTCGGCTCGAAGCTTGCGGGTGTCGTCTTCGTGAGGTCGTTCGGGATCTCGTCCAGCGTGTAGCCCACTGCGAGCTTCGCGGCGACCTTCGCGATCGGGTAGCCGGTCGCCTTCGAGGCGAGTGCCGACGACCGCGAGACTCGCGGGTTCATCTCGATCACCCGCATCTCGCCCGTCTCGCGACTACGGGCGAACTGGATGTTCGAGCCGCCCGTCTCGACGCCGACCGCCCGGATGATCGCGACCGACGCGTCACGTAACTCCTGATACGCCTCGTCCGAGAGGGTCATCTGCGGGGCGACGGTGACGGAGTCGCCGGTGTGCACGCCCATCGGGTCGAGGTTCTCGATCGAGCACACGATCACCACGTTGTCGTTCAGGTCGCGGATCACCTCGAGCTCGAACTCATCCCAGCCGCGGATGGACTCCTCGACGAGAACCTGGGTGATCGGGCTCTCCCGGAGACCGCGCTCGACGATCGTTCTCAGCTCTGCCTCGGTCTCCGCGAAGCCGCCGCCGTGGCCACCGAGCGTGAACGCCGGTCGCACGACGGCGGGCGCCGGAATCTCGCCAAGCTGATCGATCGAGGTCACGATCTGCGACCGCGGCGTGCGCAGCCCACAACTCTCGACAGCGTCGCGGAACAGCGACCTGTCCTCGGCGCGCCGGATCACGTCGACCCGGGCGCCGATCAGCTCCACCCCGAGCTCCTCGAGCACGCCGGCCTCCGATAGCTCGATCGCGAGGTTGAGCGCGGTCTGGCCGCCGAGCGTCGGCAGCAGCGCATCGGGCCGCTCACGACGGAGAACGTCGGTCACTCCTTCGATGTCGAGCGGCTCGATGTAGGTGCGATCGGCGAAACCCGGGTCGGTCATGATCGTCGCGGGATTCGAGTTGATGACGATCGTGCGGAAGCCGTCCTCGCGGAGCACCTTGAGCGCCTGGCAGCCGGAGTAGTCGAACTCGCAGGCCTGGCCGATCACGATCGGCCCCGAGCCGATCAGGCAGATCGAAGAGATATCGGTACGACGCGGCACTAGTGCGGCCTCTCCGGACGTTCCCGTTGAACCTCGTCATTCGTGTGGGCGGCCCCACGAGCTGGGTGGGGCATCAGAGTCCTGCGACCCAGCTCTCGAGGATCGGCCAGGCGTCGTGGGTTCCCGGTCCTGCTTCGGGATGGAACTGCACCGAACGGGCGTTCAACTCGGGATAGTCGAAGCCCTCGACGGTGCCGTCGTACAGTGAGATGTAGGTCGCCTCGCGGTCGTCGCTTGCTGCGACGGCGAACCCGTGGTTCTGGCTCGTCACGAGGACACGGCCTGTCGCCCGCTCGAGCACCGGGTGGTTGGCACCGCGATGGCCGAAGGGCAGCTTGTAGGTCGCGTGCCCGGTGGCGAGTCCAAGGAGCTGGTGGCCGAGGCAGATTCCGAGAATGCTCGTGCGGCCGAGTAGGCCGCGGATCGCCTCGACCTCGGCGACAAGCGGCTCCGGGTCGCCGGGGCCGTTCGACAGCAGCACCCCGTCGAAGTGGGCGAGATCGTCCGGCTTTGCCGCGTGCGGGAAAACCGTCACTGCCGCACCGGCTCGGCTCAGGCGTCGCATGATGGAGGTCTTGGCGCCGTAGTCGACAACCGCCACCCGCACGCGCCCTTCCTCGTTGAAGACGGCAGGCTCGGCCGACGAAACGGCTGAGACGAGCGCCTGGCCCTCCATCAGTGGCTGCTCTCTGATCAGCTCGACGGCAGAGGACGTGTGGAGCTCGGCCCCGTCGGCAACGACGGCCGCGCGCATCGCGCCCGCCTCCCGGATGCGCAGCACGAGCTTGCGGGTATCGATGTCCTCTAGCGCCACGAGCCCGTAGGAGGCGAGCCACTGCGCCCACGCAGCACTGCCGCAGCGACGCATCAGCACGCCCTTCACCCACGGCTGCGGCGATTCGAGGCGCGCGTCGTCAACGCCATAGTTGCCGATCATCGGTGCCGTGAACGTGACGAGTTGGCCGGCGAAGCTCGGGTCGGTCACCGTCTCCTGATAGCCGGTCATGGCGGTCGTGAACACTGCCTCGCCAAAAGCCACTCCGGGCGCTGCGACTGAACGGCCCGGGAAGATGGTGCCGTCCTCGAGCGCGAGGTAGCCGGTGCTCATGCCGCGTGCACCACGCGGCCGTCGGCAACCGTCTTGACGATCGCGCCCCGCAGCGTCTGGCCGAGGAGCCACGAGTTCGTCGACTTCGAGCGGAAGCCGCTATCAGTCACCCGCCAGGTGGCGTCGAGGTCGAGCAGCACGAGGTTCGCGCGCTCGCCCTCCTCGATCCGGGGCATCGGCAGTCCGAACGTGCGGGCAGGCCCCGCAGACATTCGCTCGAGCACGAGGCCGAGCTCGAGTTCGCCCGGCTCGATCAGGAAGGTATAGAGCGCTGCGAAGGCGGTCTCGAGCCCGGTGACGCCGAAGGGCGCCTCCTCGAACGGAGCGTCCTTCTCGTGGCGGGCGTGTGGTGCGTGATCCGTCGCGACACAGGCGATCGTGCCGTCGCGTAGGCCCTCGAGCAGCGCCTGCCGATCGTCCTCCGAACGAAGCGGCGGGTTCATCTTCCGGTTGGTGTCGAGGGTGCGCACGGTGTCGTCGGTCAAGCAGAGATGATGCGGCGAGACCTCCGAGCTCACGGCGATCCCGCGTGCCTGCGCGGCTCGTACCGCGGCTACGGACTCCCGCGCCGAGAGGTGCATTATATGCAAAGGACGTTGCTCGTATGCAGCGAGGGCGCAGTCACGCTCGATCATCACCGATTCCGCCACCGACGGCCAGCCTGCGAAGCCGAGAGCCGCCGAGACCGGGCCTTCGTTCATCTGGCCGTCGCGCGACAGCGTTGGCTCCTCCTCGTGGAGCGCCAGCATCCTCCCCGTCACCCCGCTGTACTGAAGAGCTCGCTGCATGAGGCCGGCCGACACGACCGGATGGCCGTCATCGGTGAATCCGGCGGCCCCGAGGCGGGCGAGCTCGGCCATCTCGCTCAGTTCCTCGCCCCGGAGACCCTTCGAGATCGCCGCCATGAAGCCGGTCGGGATCGCCGCCTCCGCTCGCGCAAGCTCGATCAGCGATCCAAGCACCGCGGCAGAATCGACGACAGGATCGGTGTTCGGCATCGCGAGGATCGCGCAATAGCCACCGGCGGCCGCCGCCGCCGTGCCTGACCCGATCGTCTCCTCGTCCTCGCGGCCGGGCACGCGAAGATGGACATGCGGATCGACGAAGGCGGGGGCGAGCACGAGGCCGTGCGCTGCCTCGGCTGCGGGATCGAGGCCGGCGATGATGCCGTCTTCGATCGTGACGTCGAAGGTGCCGTCGATGCCACGCACCGGATCGATCACTCGCGCCCCACGAATCGCGAGGCTGTCGCCGGGGCCGTCGGGCCAGAAGAGGGTCATGCGACAGCCAGTGCCGGCCGGATCTCAACCGGGCCGCCGGCAAGCAGATCGTAGAGCACCGCCATGCGGACGACGAGGCCCGATCGGACCTGCTCGGTGATCAACGAAACGTCCGAGTCCGCCACGCGCGGGTCGATCTCGACGCCCCGGTTCATCGGCCCGGGATGCATGACGAGTTGGCCCGGTCGCAGCCGGGAGGAGGTGATCCCCCACTCCGCCGCATATTCCCGCAGCGAGGGCACGTACGCGGCGCCGGCCAGCATCCGCTCCTGCTGCATGCGGAGGACGTAGACCACGTCGGCGTCCCTGATATCGCCGATCTCCGAGGTGACCTCGCAGCCCATCTGCTCGATGCCGCGTGGCACGAGGGTTGGCGGGCCGACGAGCGTCGTCCGGGCGCCGACGAGCGCGAGCGCCTCGATCAGCGACCTCGCCACCCGTGAGTGCAGGACGTCACCGACGATCGCGACGTGTAAGCCGTCGAGCCGCCCCAGCGCCTCGCGCATCGTGTAGAGGTCGAGCAGTGCCTGGGTCGGGTGTTGGTGCTTTCCGTCGCCGGCGTTCACGACGTGCGCGTGCGTCGCCTCGGCGACGATCATCGGCGCACCGATGTGCGGGTGCCGGACGACGATCACGTCCGGGTCGTAGGCGGCGAGCGTCAGAGCCGTGTCCTTCAGCGACTCCCCTTTGTCGACCGACGAGCCCGTGGAACGCAGCGCCATCGTGTCGGCGGAAAGTCGCTTGGCAGCGAGATCGAAGCTCGAGAGTGTTCGGGTCGACGACTCGTAGAACAGGTTGACGACGAGGCGGCCGCGGAGGGCCGGCAGCTTCTTGACCTCCCGGTCGAGTGAGCGCGCGATCGTGGCGGCGGTACCGAGGAGGCGCTCGATGTCGTTGCGGGCGAGGTCGGAGATACCGAGCAGGTGCCGGCGAGGCGGGAGCGGCGGCTCCCCCTCGAGGGTCGCGGCTCGGAGGTGCGCTACCTCAGCCATGAGCACTCCCGTCGAGAAGGACGACGCGGTCACCGTCATCCGTCTCACGGAGCTCCACCCGGACGCGCTCCGCGAGCGAGGTGGGAACGTTCTTGCCGACGTAGTCCGGACGGATGGGCAGCTCGCGGTGCCCTCGATCGACGAGAACTGCGAGCTGCACCCGTGCCGGCCGGCCGTACTCGAGCAGGGCGTCGATGGCGGCGCGGATGGTGCGGCCGGTGAAGAGCACGTCGTCGACGAGCACGACCGTTTTCCCCTCGAGCGGAAAGTCGAGCTCCGTTCCCCGTACGACCGGCTGCGGATGAAGGGGCGGGCCGCCGCCGCGGACGAGCACGTCGTCCCGGTGGAAGGTGATGTCGACGGCGCCGGTCTCGACGCGTACACCTGACCGCTCGGCGACGAGC
>JANOUB010000306.1:0-3355 GCA_031416615.1 Thermoleophilia bacterium | reverse complement strand
CACGATCTGCGACGGCGTGCGCACGCAGGCGCTCGGCGAGCTCACATTCGCGACGATCTCGGCCCTCGTCGACGAGATCGTGACCGTGTCGGAGGAGGCGGTGCTGGAGGCGATGCGTTGGCTCGCGCTCGAGGCGAAGCTGCTCGTCGAGCCGACGGGCGCGCTCACGCTCGCGGCCGTGCAGACCGGTGCGGTGGCGATCAACGGGCCGACGGTGCTCGTCGTATCTGGTGGGAACGTCGATCCCGTGCTGGCGGCGAGGGTCCTCGGGGGCGGCTGAGAGTCGGGTCTGCCACGTTCCTGGACGGGTTCAGACCTGGCTGCTCCTCCAGCACACAATCAGCACACCTCACCGACGAGCCATCACAATGGAGAACACGGAAGAGTTGACCCCGGTGTTTCATTCCTGGAGCGGTTCACGATCGTCTTCGAGCGAGCACTGGACGAGCCTTATCCCTTTTGTCGCGGTTGCCCTCGCCGTTCGCCGCCATGCACCCACGGTACGTGTGCGTCACACGCACTCGAAATCCGCAGTCTCGTTATCGGCGATAGTGCCGCTCGACGCCGAACCGACGCCGTCCCTATCGTGGCTGCATGCACCCGCGCCAGCGAGAACTCCCGTCGGGGATCGAGAAGGTCTGGCTGGCCGCGCTCGAAGACGCCGAGATCGACCCCGCCGCCGCCGCCTTGATCTACACGCTGGACGGCGAGACAGGCGACGACTACAGCGCCCGATACTACCCCCGGGGGACCGGGGTCAGGGCTTTCGTTCCACGGCGCGGCTGGAATCTCGGCTAGAGCCTTCGGCTCCGCCCGCGGCGTTATCGTGGTGGGGCCCGCCGCCACGATCGCGGGCGTGCCCTTCCCCGCCACGGCTACCGGAGGGCGTCGAGCGCCGTCCGCACGAACACGGCGATCCCGTCGCGCAGGGCAGCGTCGTCGATGTCGAATCGCGGATGATGATGCGGGAACGTCGTGCCGAGCTCGTCGTTGCCGGATCCGACCCAGAAGAAGGCGGTGGGCGCAACGGCGCTGTAGGCCGAGAAGTCCTCGCCGCCCATGACGGGGGGAAACTCGACGAGCGCGCTCTCTCCGAGCTCTGTAACGACAGCCCGTTGGACAGCAGCAGACGCTTCGCGATCGTTCACCACCGGGTCATAGCCGACCTCGAAGTCGAACGCGTACGTGGCGCGATGCGCGGCGGTGACACCGGCGATAACGCGCTCCATCGCGTCGCGCACCTCCGCTCTGCGAGCGTGCGACAGCGTCCTCACGGTGCCGCCCAACCGGACCGAGCCGGGGATCACATTGCGGGCGTTGCCGGCGGCGAGCGTCGTCACCGAGACGACAACGGAGTCGAAGGGATCGGTCTCGCGGGCGACGATCTGCTGGAGGTTTGTGATCACCTGAGCGGCCACCGCAACAGGATCGACGGTCTCGTGCGGGTTCGCGCCATGGCCTCCGCGGCCGACGATCTCGAGCGTGAAGAGGTCGGCCGCAGCCATGACCGCTCCGGGCATCGACGAGACCTTTCCCGTCTCCAGCCCTGAGAGGAGATGCACGCCGGTGATGAGATCGGCACCATCGACGGCACCCGAATCGACGACGCCACGCGCCCCGCCGGGCGGCATCTCCTCGGCGTGCTGAAAGACGAATCGGACCTCTCCTACGAGCTCATCGCGCCTCTGCACGAGGATCTGGGCCGCTGCAAGCAGAATCGCCGTGTGCGCGTCGTGGCCGCACGCATGCATGACGCCGGGTCGCGTCGAGGCGTACGGGACATCGTTTTCTTCGAGAATCGGCAGCGCGTCCATGTCGGCGCGGAGAACGACCACCTTGCCGGGCCGGGCACCGTGCAACCGTGCCACGACTGCGGTTCCGGCCGGGCGCTCGATCTCGAGCCCGCCGAACGATCGCAGCGTCTGCTCGACAAACGCGGACGTCTCGTGCTCTTCGAACGACAGTTCGGGGTTGGCGTGCAGGTGGCGGCGCCACGCAATCGCGCGGGCTTCGAGGTCGTCCGAGACGAGCCGTGCCCCCTGAACTGTGATCGCCACGGACAGTGACGCTACCCGGACCCCCGGTCGTGCTGCGTGGGTAGGGTCACCGCTATGTCCGACGCGGTCACGATGGAGAAGATCGTCTCCCTCTGCAAGCGACGCGGATTCGTGTTTCCCTCGTCCGAGATCTACGGCGGACTCGGCTCGTCCTACGACTACGGCCACTACGGCGTGTTGCTCAAGGACAACATCAAGCAGCGCTGGCTCCAGGCGATGGTGCAGGAGCGGGACGACATCCTCGCGCTCGACTCCTCGATCATCTTGCACCCCGAGGTGTGGAAGTCGTCCGGCCATGTGGGCGGGTTCTCGGATCCTCTCGTCGACTGCAAGTTCTGCAAGAAGCGCTACCGCGCCGACCATCTCGAGGACGCCCAGTGTGGCCAGCGGCCGAGCAAGCACCCCGGTGAGGCGTCCGACTGCGACCTGACCGAGGCCCGCCAGTTCAACCTCATGTTCGAGACACGCGTCGGCGCACTCGAGGAGACGGGTGTTCCCGTCTATCTCCGCCCGGAGACGGCGCAGGGCATTTTCATCAACTTCAAGAACGTGGCCGGGATCGCGAGGCGGAAGCCACCGTTCGGCATCGCGCAGGTGGGCAAGTCGTTCCGCAACGAGATCACGCCCGGCAACTTCATCTTCCGCACACTCGAGTTCGAGCAGATGGAGATGGAGTTCTTCGTGCCGCCCGCCGAGGCTGATGAGTGGTACCGCTACTGGGTCGACGAGCGCTTCGCCTGGCACCGCCGCTACGGAATCCGCGAGAGCCACCTCCGTATCCGCCCACACGACGCCGACGAGCTCTCTCACTACTCGAGTGGGACGAGCGACATCGAATACCTGTTCCCGATCGGTTGGTCGGAGCTCGAAGGTGTTGCAAACCGTGGCGACTTCGACCTCGTAGCGCACACGGCGGCGTCGGGGACGAAGCTCGAGTGGGTCGAGCAGGACGGCAGCCGCTACACACCCCATGTGATCGAGCCGGCTCTCGGAGTCAACCGGTCGATGCTCGCGTTCCTCGTCGACGCCTACGACGAAGAGGTCGTCGCAGAACGCGACCGCACCGTGCTGCGCCTGCACCCGCAACTCGCGCCGGTGAAGGCGGCCGTCCTGCCGCTGATCGGCAAGAGCGAGGACATGTCGGGCCGGGCGCGCAAGCTCTACGAGGAGCTGCGCCAGGTGATCTCGGTCGAGTACGACGACGGCGGGCAGATCGGCCGGCGCTATCGCCGCCAGGACGAGATCGGAACGCCCTACGCGCTCACGATCGACGACCAGACGCTCGAGGACGACACGAT
>JANOUB010000305.1:0-2519 GCA_031416615.1 Thermoleophilia bacterium | reverse complement strand
CCGGCGGGTCGTTCGGCGCCGGCAACTACGCCATGTGCGGTCGAGCGTACGGGCCCCGGCAGCTGTGGATGTGGCCAAACGCCCGCATCTCGGTGATGGGCGGCGAGCAGGCCGCAACCGTGCTCGCCATGGTCGGGAATGTCGACCCCGATGAGATCCGCGCCGCCTACGAGCACGAGGGATCACCCTACTTCTCGACCGCGCGCCTCTGGGACGACGGCATCATCGACCCGCTCGACACGCGTCGCGTCCTCGCGCTCGGGCTCGCTGCCGCCGCGAACGCACCGGTGCCCGATACGACCTTCGGCATCTTCCGCATGTAGCGGCTTTGAAGCGCCAAGCGCAGGGGTGTCTCCCCTGCTCTTTAGGGAGACACCCCCCGTCTTGTAGTTTCCCGTGTGACGGCGACATCCCGAGGCCGGTGCCGACGGGATGTCGTTCATCTGCGGCGGACGTTTCCCCCGCGGCGTGTCAGGCAGCAGCGGCGACGACGCGGACAGCGGCCTCCGTCACGAGCAGGTCGATCACGGCGCGCAGCTGCCCGAGGAGGTCCTCGTCAGGCTCCGCGAGCCGGTCGGGGGCCTTGCCGAGCGATAGCTCCGCCTCGACGACGCGAGCGCCCATCAGTCCCAGCACCTTGCGGGTCTCGGCGTGGGCCCAGACGCCCCCAAAGGCGCCCGGGCTCGCGCCGATCACTGCAACGGGCTTGCCCCGGAACGCGTTCGTCGCGCCGGGCCGCGAGCCCCAGTCGAGAGCGTTCTTGAGGGCACCGGGAATCGAGCCGTTGTACTCGGGTGTTGCGATCAAGACGGCGTCAGCGGCTGCGACGGCGGAGCGAAGACCCGCGACCCCGAGTGA
This sequence comes from Thermoleophilia bacterium, assembly GCA_031416615.1. Classification (GTDB taxonomy): domain Bacteria; phylum Actinomycetota; class Thermoleophilia; order Gaiellales; family Gaiellaceae; genus Gaiella. The sequence goes on along the minus strand of JANOUB010000305.1, from coordinate 1,661 downwards.
CGGCGTGCCCTCGTCGTCCTCATCGAAGGCAGGAAGGCCGCGGAGCCCCTCCCAGACGGCGAGCTCGACGCCGTCCGGGAGGTTCTCCGCCGCGAGGCGCAGGAGCTGCCGATTGTACGAGCCAGAGCGCAGGCTGCCGGCGATGCCCAGGATCTGCATCTAGGTCTCCAGGACGAGCTCGAGGTGGGCGTGAAGCTTCACCTCGTTGCCGAGATAGAAGCCACCGGTCGGTAGCGGCGCGTTCCAGTCGAGGCCGAAGGCTGCCCGGTCGATGACGGTCTCGAGCTCGAGGCCGAGGCGTGAGCTGCCGTCGAACGGGTGCGTCGCCGGGCCGCTGACCGTGCCCTCGATCTTGACGGGCTTCGTCACACCCTTCAGCGTCAGCTCGCCGTCGATGTCGAGCGCGTCACCCGAGAGGCGAATCGCAGTCGAGTGGAACGACAGCTGCGGGTTCCGCTCGACGTCGAAGAAGTCGGGGGACAGCAGGTGGCCGTTGAGATTTGGCTCGGAGACGTCGACCGACGAGATGTCGACCGTGCCACGGAGCCCGCTCTCGTCGAGCGTCACGTCGAAGGTGCCGAAGCTGCCGCGGAAGTTGGCGACGAGCAGGTGCTTGACAGAGAACGCGACCGTCGAATGGACGGGGTCGACCTGCCAGGTGCCGGACGGAAGATCTGTGCGGGTCTCGGTAATGGTGCTCATGGGACTGTCCTTTCTCGCTACTATTTGATGACTCAACTATCGTAGCGGAGAATTGGTTGTCTCGTCAAGTATTGATCCCACAAGTTTCAGCGCAGACGGTGTTCGTCCGGCTCCTGCATGCTCACGGCTCGCTGATGCGGGAGATCGAGGCGCGCCTCCTCGCCGAGCACAGCCTCAGCGCGAACGACTTTGAGACGCTGCTCCACCTCTCGCACGCCGAGCAGGGCGCGATGCGGCGAATCGATCTCTCAGAGCGCCTCCGCCTCACCCCGTCCGGCGTCACCCGCCTGCTGGACGGGCTGGAGCAGGCAGGTCTAACAGACCGTGGCGGCTGCCCCACCGACGCCCGGGTCACGTACGCGGTGATCACGGCTGAGGGGCGCCAGACCCTGCGACGGGCCGCCTGCACGCATGCTGCGACGTGCGATGAGGTGATCGGCGCCCACCTCTCCCCCGTTGAACTCGAGGAGCTCGCCGGTCTCCTCGGGCGGCTGCCCGGTGTCGACGACGTCGACGCGCGCGGCTGTTCGGGCGGAACCCGGGAGACAGGCTAAAGCCTGTCACCGCTCCTGGCGACAGGCTGCATCTGAATCCGCGCCTCGGCGACAGGCTTCAGCCTGTCTCCTGGGTTGAAGCGAGCCACTCGCTGAGCTCCTGCGATTCGGCCGCCGAGAGATCGCGGAGAGGTGCGCGCACGTCTGGCCGAATCGGGACTCCTTGCGCCGCGAGAATGCGCTTCATCGCCGCCTGGCGCGGGAACCGCTCGATCGCTGCCCGGAGCGCGGCCAACGAGGCGGCCCCGGCGGCGCTCGGGTTGCTGACGACGGCCACCACCTCCTCTGGGAACGCCGCCGCGAGTGCGGACACCGCGCCGACGGCACCGCCTTCGATGCCCCGGTGGATGAGCGCCTCGGGCCCAACGAACACATCGAGGCCGAGCGAGAGGTACGGCTCGAAGG
>JANOUB010000304.1:0-2110 GCA_031416615.1 Thermoleophilia bacterium | reverse complement strand
GCTGAGCTTGAGGCCGTTGCGGTGAACATCGACCGTCCCCTCGACGAGCACGAAGAACTCCCGTCCTTTCGCTCCCTCCACGATCAGCGTCGTGTCGTCGGGCTGGTAGATCTCGTCTGCGAGAGCGGAGATCTGCCCGAGTTCCTTCTGCGAGCAGCCCGAGAACAGGGGCACGCCGCGAAGCAGGTCGACCTTGGCATTCCGGCGCAGCTTCATCGGTCGCCCAATCCTACGAGACCGAGCCGGGCATCACAACGAGGCGCCGGCGGCGTACACCTGCCAGGTGCCGGGAATGCCCTTCAGCTCGTGCTCCCCGCGGTGCTCGAAGACGAGTGTGGAGCCGATCGCCAGATCCTTGACCGTGCCGGAGACGACCACTTCGCCTGCGCTCGCCCGACCCTCGAGTCGCGTCGCGATGTGGATCGCGAGGCCGGCAAGGTCCCCGTCGTGGAGCTCGACTTCACCGGTGTGCACGCCCGCTCGGATCTCGAGGCCGAGGGGACGCACGGCGTCGCATGCCTCGAGCGCGCAGCGGACGGCCTCGGTGGGTGAGTCGAAGCGCACGACGAAGCCGTCGCCCGTCGTCTTCACCTCGCTGCCACTGTGGCTCGCGATCCCGCGCCTGACGACCTCGTTGTGACGGTCGAGGAGCTCCCGCCACCCCTCGACTCCGAGCCGGTCGACGTGACCGCTAGAGGAGACGATGTCCGTGACAAGGATGGTCGTCAGTACCCGCTCCGTCTTCTGACCGGGTCGCGCGATCCTTCGCGCCCGGTCGACGAAGACACCGGCGACGCTCCCGGTGACGAGGAGTTGGCCGTCGTCATCCACGACGCTGACCGGAGCAACGACGACGTTCTCGGCTCCCGGCACCACCCCGGAAGACGTGCCGTGCAGGCTCCGTCCGTCGGGGACTGCCGGGCCGTGGAAGCGAACCACGAGGTCGAGGCCGGCCATCCAGTGTCCGGGCGGATGAATCGTCAGTGCGCCCAGCCAGCCTGCCATGTTGGCGAGGTTCGCGAGAGCTCCGGGCGCGACGTGGCGCGTGAAGCGGCAGAGCCATTCGCTCGCGGGCATGCTGACGCCGGCGGATCCCTCCTCGATAAACCCATCGCGAATGCCGAAGAGATCACCGAGAGGGGAGCGGGCCTTTCCTGCAAAGGACGCGCGGAGCGCTTCGACGCCGCCCGTCCCTTCCTCCAGAACCCGTTCCAGCCCTGCGGTCGTCGTGATCGGACGAAGGTAGGGATCGGGGGTCGCGTAGCTCGGCTCCTCGACCCGCTGCAGAGAGCTCGGCGGCGGTGGTGGCGGTGGGGTGACGGGTACGATCGCCGCCTGGCTCGAGCCCTGGGCCAGGGGCCGCCCGTCCGGATCTTGCACCCGTACCTCGGTGAACACGAAGAGACTGCTCGAATTGACGACGCGGGCGTGCGCGATCACGTTGCCCGGCGTGGCACGCGGCACGCGGAAATGGTTGATCGAGAGGGTGATCGGAATCACCGTCGTACCCGACGCAACGGTCGTTAGCGAGGCGCCGGTGAGCGCCGTCTCGATCAGCATCGTCAGGTCGAGCAGGCCGCCGTAGCCGACGAGCGAGTTGCTGGCCGGCATCATCCACGTCGTCGACCCGGCATCGACGTGCGACATCTGCATGCCCGTCAAACGCGAGAGCGGAGGCCAGGGCAGCAGGCCGTCGCTGAAGGCGCGCATCCGGTCGAACCCGGAGAGCGCCCAGAACCAGGGGGGCGGCACGCTGCCGCGTGCTGGCTCGTCGTGAATCACGGGTCTGTCGAGTCTACTCGTGCGGCCTCTCGAAACGTTCCACTCGGAACTCCAGGCTGGTGTGGGCGGCCGCACGGTACAGTCTCGAGCATGCCCTTCGGACTCGGCATCTGGGAGATACTCATCCTCGCCGGCGTGCTGGTGCTGCTGTTCGGCGCCAAGGGTGCGCCGGCGATGGCGCGCCGCCTCGGTACCGGAGTGCGGGAGATGAAGGACGCGGTGACGGACCTGGATCCCCGCTCGGCGTTCGATCCGAAGGACGAGCCTGCTGCGGCGGCGCCGAGGCGTGAGCTCGAGGCTGCGAAGCCCGAGGCAGTCGTGACGGCTG
>JANOUB010000303.1:0-2610 GCA_031416615.1 Thermoleophilia bacterium | reverse complement strand
TCCGTGACGAGCGCCTGCCAGAGATGCTCGGCGAGAAACGGCATCACCGGAGCGATCACCCGCAGGCCCTGCACGAGCCCGAACCAGAGGGTGCGGAGCGCCGTCTCGTCGCCGTCCCAGAAGCGCCTCCGCGACCGGCGGATATACCAGTTGGAGAGATCGTCGATGTACGCCTCGAAGGCGCGCGTCACGTCGATCGTGAGCCAACGCTCATACCCGTCCTCGGCCTCCGAGACGAGCTGCGCCGTCCGTTCGACGAGCCAGCGGTCGAGCGGCTGCAGGCCGGCGTCCGGCCCTCCCCGCCCGAGATCCTCGTAGACGGGCTGGAACGACTCGATCGCACCGTAGTCGCCGAGGAACTTCGCCGAGTTCCAGAGCGTCAGCAGCCGTCGCTTGATCTCCTGCGCGGGCCCGAAGCCGAACAGGAGGTTACGGTCGGGTGGCTGCGCGCAGTACTGCCAGCGCATCACGTCGGCACCCATGCGCGCGAAGGCATCCGGAGCGTCGATCGTGTTCCCCCACGAGCTGTGCATCTCGCGGCCCGTCTCGTCGAGCATCTTCTCGTAGCCGAGCACCTTGCGGAACGGCGCCCGCCCGGTGAGCGCGACCGACATGAAGAGCTGGGAGTAGAACCAGAGCCGGATCTGCTCGCGCATCTCCGAGACCCAGTCGGCCGGGAACCACTGCTCCCACGTCGCGTGATCGGGGAGGTCGGCGGTCGTCAGCCCCTTCGCCGCACCCGTCCCGTACCCCTCGGGCACGAGCTCCGCGTTCTCCCAGCCGAGCGTCGAGAACGGGACGATGCCGGCGTCCAGCCAGACGTCGCCGACTTCCTCGACACGTTGCACGGCCTCGCCGCACTGCTCGCACGTGATCTGCACCGCGTCGATCCAGGGGCGCCGGAGCTCCTCGAGCTGGTCGAGGCCACCGAGCGCGCGTTCCTCGAGCTCGGCGCGCGAGCCGATCACGTTCAGGTGACCGCACGCGCACGGGTAGAACGGCAGCGGCAGGCCATAGTAGCGGCGGCGCGAGATGTTCCAGTCGCCCATGTTGCGCAGCCAGTCGTCCATGCGCTTCCCCATGTAGGCGGGCGTCCATTCGACGGTCGCGTTCGCGTCGAGCAACGGCTGGCGGAGCTCGTCGACCGCGATGAACCAGTCGTCCGAGAGGCGGAAGATCAACGGCGTGTGGCAGCGCCAGCAAAACGGGTAGCTGTGCTCGGCCGTCTCGGCGCGCACGAGCAGGCCGCGGTCGCCGAGGTCGCCGACGATCTGCTCGGCCGCCTCGACCGTCGAGAGGCCGTGCAGCCAGCCGTACTCGGGGTAGAAATGGCCGGCCTCGTCGACGGGCGTGAGTACCTCGAGGTCGTGCAGCTTCGACAGCTCGAAGTCCTCGCCGCCGCAGCCGGGCGCGATATGGACGATGCCGGTGCCGGTGTCGAGCGCGACGTCGGCCCATGGGATCACGCGGTGCTCGACGTGAGCGCCGGGCTCGAGCGTGTCGAACGGCCCGCGGTAGCGAAGGCCGACGAGCTCGGCTCCCTTCACGACGCTCGAGAACCGCTCGTCCGTGAAGAGCGCGCAGGCGACCCACTCCCCGTTCTCGAGCAGGCCGTAGTCGGCGTCCGGGTTGACCGCCGCGGCGACGTTGGCGGGCAGCGTCCACGGGGTCGTCGTCCACACGACGAGCCACTCGCTCTCGCGGTCGAGCAGCGGCAAGCGGACGTAGAGCGAGGGGTCGAGCCGATCCTCGTAGTGCCCGTGCAACTCGTGCGCGGAGATCGAGGTACCGCAGCGCGGGCACCACTCGGTCGAGCGATGCCCCATGACGAGCCACCCGCGGTCGTGGACGATGCGCAGGAAGCGCCAGATGTACTCGATGTTCGCGTCCGAGAAGGTGAAGTAGTCGTGGCCCCAGTCCATCCACTGACCCAGCCGAATGGAGCCCTCAGTCAGAGCGCGGGAAGACTTGACGACCACCTCGCGGCAGCGACGAGCGAACTCAGCGAGGCCGAACTCCTCGATCTCACGCTTCGAGTTGAGCCCGAGCGAGCGCTCGACACCGACCTCGATCCACAGCCCCTGGCAGTCGAAGCCGTTCTGGTAGCGCTGGTGGAAGCCCCGCATCGCCTTGTAGCGCTGGAAGACGTCCTTCAACGTCCGGCCCCAGGCAGTGTGGACACCGAGCACGTCGCGGTTCGCCGTCACGGGGCCATCGACAAAGCTGAACCGGGGCCCGTCCGCGTTCATGGCCCGCAGCTGCGCGAACGTCGACTCGCGCTCCCAGAGCGCCAGGATCTCCAACTCGAGCGCGTCGTGGTCGGGTTTGTCCGGGAAGGGTGCGAACATCCTCCGATTCTAGGGAAGATCCTGTTGCCTCCTTTCGTTGTACAAGGTAGGAACCAATGACACGAAACACCGAAAGGACTCAATGGCAACCGCAGTCAAGAACGACACGTTCGAGCAAGAGGTGATCCAGAGCGACGTTCCGGTGCTCGTCGACTTCTGGGCCGAGTGGTGTGGCCCGTGCCACGCAGTCGCCCCCATCCTCGACCGCATCGTCGAGGAGCAGGCCGGCGCGCTGAAGCTCGTCAAGGTCAACATCGACGAG
>JANOUB010000302.1:0-2333 GCA_031416615.1 Thermoleophilia bacterium | reverse complement strand
TTGCTCGCGTATCGGATTGCCCGGTTGCGAGGCCTGAACGTCGACCAGCCGCGGAACCTGGCGAAGACCGTAACGGTAGAGTAGGGCGGACGTCGGGCGGCGGTGACAGGCTTCAGCCTGTCTCCTGGGTTTCGCGCCCTGGGCCGGGCTCTCGCGCAACTGCATCTCTATACCAATCACCATTCAGTATATACTTAGATGCTGAGAGTGGGTACTTCCACTTCGTCTACGCACCTTTTTGCGGAGAACATCGAATCACAAGCCCGTCAGTGGATACTTAGTCGATGCCTCATACCCTCGGGACGCTCGAACGTCAGATCGGCTCCGTGCCCGCCGGTCTCGTGACGGCACTGGCTCGAGTCGATGAGCGCAAGGGCCGCGCGGAGGCTTTCAGCCGGCAGCATCCCGAGCAGCTGAAAACGCTGATCGAGATCGCCCGGATCCAGAGTACCGCGGCGTCGAACGAGATCGAGGGCATCACGGCGCCGGCGGCGCGCATCGCTGCGCTCGTGCGGGAGAAGACGACGCCTGAAAATCGCTCGGAGGAGGAGATCGCCGGCTATCGAGCGGTGCTCGATCTGATCCATTCGAGCGCCCATGCGATCCCGGCGACGAACAACGTCATCCTGCAACTCCACAGGGACCTCTACCAGTTCACGCCCGTTCAAGCTGGGCGGTTCAAGATGGCAGACAACGTGGTCGAGGAGACGTTGCCGGACGGCACGCGACGAGTTCGGTTTCAGCCTCTCCCCGCATTCCGGGCTGAAGCGGCGATGAACGAACTGAACGATCTCTACGCGCGAGAGATCGACCGTGGCCTCTTCCACCCGCTGCTGCTGATCGGCTCCTACGTCTTCGACTTCCTTGCGATCCACCCTTTTGCGGATGGCAACGGGCGGATGTCGCGTCTGCTCACCCTCCTCCTGCTGTATCGGCAGGGCTACGGCGTCGGCCGCTATATCAGTCTCGAGAGGCTTGTCGCGGACTCAAAGGAGACCTACTACGACGCCCTCGGCGCCTCAACGACGAACTGGCACGAGGAGGAGCACAGCATCCTTCCCTGGCTCCAGTACTTCGTGGGCATCATGGTTGCCGCTTACGACAGGTTCGAGTCGACTACCGGCGTCGTGACCGGCCGGGGATCGAAGTCGGAGTCGATCAAGGCATTCATCCGAGCCTCGGTGAGCGAGCAGTTCTCGATCGGCGACATTCGGACGCAGGTCCCGTCTGCGAGTGACGCTCTGATTCGCAAGGTTCTGCACGAGCTTCGCGACGCTGGGGCGGTCAAGGCACAGTCAGCTGGTCGAGGTGCTACGTGGCGTCGAGTCCACCGGAACTTCTGATCCGCGCGGAGATCGAGAAAGAGTCAGTCAGCTCCTACGCCGCAAGCCTGTGCATAAGCTATGAACGAATGTCAATATGAGCTATAGTTCGATCAGATGAAGCACACGTCGCTGTATCTGGAAGAAGGGCTGCTCACCGAGGCTGGCGAGATCCTCGGGACTCAAGGGCCGACAGGCACGGTTCGCGCGGCGCTCGAGGATGTCATTCGCCGCGCGCGGTTGAAATCGCTGACCGAGTGGGAGATCGAGCTCCAGCCGGAAGAGTTCGAGGAGTTGCGTCGACCCCGCATCGAGGTCGACGCTGCATAGTTCGACACCGCGTAGCGCGATGCTCGCCGACAGCTCGGCCTGGATCTGGTCTCGTCGGAAGGCGTACCCGGAGCTTCGGCCCTGGTTCGACGAGCAGCTCGAAGCTGGCAAGATCGTCGGCTGCGATCTCGTCCGGCTCGAACTTCTCTACGGCACCCGTGGTGGCGAGGCGCACGATCAGCGCAAGCGCGAGTTGGACGCGCTCGACACATGCCTGATCACGCCGGCGGAATGGCGGCGAGCCGTCGAGGTGCAGGGGAAGATCGCCCATCTCGGCCCTGATCGCCACAAGGAGGTCGAGATCGGCGACCTGCTCGTTGCCGCCGCTGCCGAGAGCGCCGGTGTCGAGGTGCTGCACTACGACAACGATTTCGAGGTGATCGCACTGGTGACCGGTCAGCCGCTGCGTTGGCTCGCACCACGGGGCAGCCTGCGCTAACTCCGTCGAGAAACCCTGGAGACCGGGATGGGCGACGCTTCGCGTTGCCCCTACGAGCCGGTCATCGGGCGCGCTGCTAGTGCGTTGTCCCGGGACGGTTCGCCTGTTTGCTGCACAGGCAGGTGGAGCACCCACTCGCTCCCGGGACAGGCATGCGCCAGTCCCCTACTGGTTACCGGTCGAACGTTTCGGGACGAGGCACCAGACCGCGCTGCGCTTCTCGCCGCGGATAAGCTCCGCGC
>JANOUB010000301.1:0-5374 GCA_031416615.1 Thermoleophilia bacterium | reverse complement strand
GGCGCACACGAGGGCACTTGGCCCGAGAGATTGTTGGCGGTTTACGCGAGGTGCCTTCCGCGGCATACTCCATCCACCCAACGAAGGAGACGCAGATGTCTTTCGCGTTCATCACAGAGTTTCCGATCCAGGGCGACGATCGGACCACGCCAACCTACGACGCGGTCAACGACCGGCTCACGGACGTGGACGCGCCTTCCGGCCTCATCCTGCATTACGCCGGATTCGACGAAGACGCCGGCGTCTTCCGCATCGTGAACATCTGGGACACACAGGCGCAAGGTCAGGCCTACCTGGATGACAAGGTGATGCCCGCCGTCCGCGAGGTCACGGGCGACGAGATGGGGCCACCGCCGAGCCGTCAGGGATCGTACGAGCTTCACCACGTGGTGAAGCCCTAGCATCAGGTTGGGCTCGTAGGCGCGGAGGAGAGGCTCGATCGCGTGCTTGTCGCGCGCGAAGAGTGAGGTCGAGCCCGCCCGGGGCGCTTCGCGCGGGCGTTGCATCTCCGTACCGAAGGCTCGCCAGACTACTCCCCGACCGGGTTCCGGCCGGACCGCCTGTGGCTGCCTTGGCCGACACGGTCGACTCGATACCGTTGTACGATCGGTAGCGTGACCGTCGTCAACCTCTTTGGCCAGCCCGACTGGGACGGAGAGAACGACCGACCGGGCTACCGGCACCGCGTCGTCGCCGTCGGTCGGCAACTCGGCGCCCAACTGCTCGGGGGCAGCCTCTACGAGCTTCCTCCCGGTGAGAAGACCTGGCCCTACCACTACGAGATCGGATGCGAGGAATGGCTGCTCGTCGTCACCGGCCGGCCGACGTTGCGCACCCCCGAGGGTGAGCAGGAGCTCGCCGCGGGCGATGTCGCCGTCTTTCCCGAGGGCCCGCCGGGTGCCCATCTGGTGATCAACCTGTCCGATCAACCCTGCCGTGTCTTGCTGCTCTCGTCAAAGGCCTCCCACGCGATCATCCACTACCCCGACAGCGGCAAGGTGGGGCTCTGGTCGCAGGCCGGCGGCTACCAGTCGATGCTCCGCACGGAGCCGCAGCTCGACTACTGGGACGGAGAAGCTTGATGGATGGCCTAGGATCACATTGACCGGGGCGTAATCTCGTAGCTCCCCGCCCCGAGCGGCGACGGGCATGGACCCTGACCGACGCCAACCGGACGGCTTCCTCGGCGCGATGACGCGAACCGTTGCCGCCATAACCCACCCTCGCGCCGGCCAGGCTCTACGCGTCGCCGGCCAACTCGACGAAGCGACAGAGCGCGTTGGCGAGCCGCATGTGGTCGATCGTCCGGCAGTCGACCTCGAGTAGCCGCGGCGAGCAGACGAGGTAAGCGAGGCACTCGGCGCGAGAGATAGCGACGTTGAACCGGTTGCGCGAGAAGAGGAAATCGAGGCCTCGCGGGACGTCCTCCCCGCTCGAGCTCGCCATCGAGTAGAAGACGACCCGCGCCTCCTGGCCCTGGAACTTGTCGACCGTCCCCACCTCGACGGCCTCCGGGAGAGCGCTGCGGAGCCTGTCGACCTGGGCGTTGTACGGCGCCACGACCTTGATCTCCTCGAGCGCCACGCCGACCCGGGTGAGCGCTTCGATCTCAGCCCGCACGGCTTCCACTTCCTCGGCAGATTCCTGGCGGCAGCCGGTGTGGTCGACAGCGATCCAGCGCAGACCCGTGCCGAGGGGCGTCGTCCTCGTAGAAGTCACCGGGTCGGGCTGCAGGCGGCCCTCGTAGAACTCCTCGGAGATGAAGCTGCAGATGTCGGGGTGCAGCCGGTACGTCTTCTCGAGGAAGAGCCCCCGGTCGGCGGGGATCGTCGCCATCCCGCCGAGGAGGTGCTCGAGCACGGAGGCTTCGCTGCCGGCCGGATGGGATCCCTGCAGGACCTGGCCGAGCTGTTGCGGGTCGCCGACGAGCACGAGGTTTCGGGCGCAGGTAGCCATCGCGAGGGAGTCTGCGAGCGACACCTGGCCGGCCTCGTCGATGAAGAGGTAGTCGAGCATGCCGTCGTGCTGCCCGTCGGCGAACAGCCACGCCGTGCCGCCGATCAGGTCGCCGTCGTGGCAGTCGTCGTTGGAGAAGACGTTGCCGATTCCGTCCCCTTGGTACTCGGATTCGCGGTTGTCGCGGCTCGCCTTCTTCGTCCCCCGGAACACGACGCCGAGCTCCGCGGCGCCCTCCTCGACTTCGGCGAGCAGCTTGTGGATTGCGCGGTGACTGGTGGAGGCAACTCCGACGCGTTTGCCGGCAGCGATCAGCCCGGCGATCAGGCGCCCCGACGTGTAGGTCTTGCCCGAGCCCGGTGGCCCCTGGATCACGAGGTGGCGTCCGTCGAGCGACAGCAGCAGCTCCGTCATCTCCTCGGGTTGGTTGGTCTGGATCTTGCGGTCGAACGGGTCGCGGCGCAGCACCGACTCGATGGCGGGGTAGCGGCCGTCGGCGGCGAGCAGGGAGCGGCCGATCCGTTCGAGCGCGCTCTCCTGCGCGTCGGTCCTGTACGGCCCACCCGGGAGCAGAGCCTCCGGCAGCGTCACCTCGGCGAAGGTGCGGCCGCGCTTGAGCTCGAGAGTGCGGGCGTCACGATCGTGGCCGAGGAGCTCGCCGGCGCTCCTGAGTGTGGCGGGGTCGTAGGGCTTGTCGCCGACCTTCTGCTCCTGGGCGGGATAGGTGAACGTGTAGACCGTCGATTGTTTGTCGGGTCGTGTCTTTCCGGTGCGTGCGAGGCCACCGATAGCTGCGGAGTCCTCGAGCAGCTGCTCCTCGGTCATGTCCGCCTTGTCGAACAGCGCCCAGTAGACGGGCTTCCGCTCGCGGTCGTGGTAGTCGAGAAGCTGCGCCGCGAGAGCGCTCGTCTCATCGCCCGTGGCGAGCAGCGCCTGGCGCAGGGCGGCCCGTTCAGCCTTCTCCGGAGTCGTCGGCCTGGGCTCAACGGGCGCCGGTACCGGGAACGTCCCGAACAGTGCGAGCGCCTCTGCGCGGCGCTCGAGCAGCCAGTCGCGCAGGATGCGTGTTGCGATGCAGTCCTCGCGGTTGTAGGCGGCGATGCCATCGAGGATCGCCTGGTCGCGTTCGATCAGCCAGCGTTCGAACTCGACGATCGAGGTGCCGCCGTCCCTGATCTCGGCCGCGCGCTCGAAGCCGAGCAGGTGCTCCATCTCCTTGAGCCCGTAGCCGGGGCGCGAGACGCGCAGGCCTCCTCTGACGACCTTGAGGAGGTCGGTGAAAACGCCGCGGCGCAGCAGGTCGTCGAGCTCGGCTTCGCGCGTCCCGTAGCGGCCCATCATGCGCCGCAGCGCCGTGATCTCGTACTGGGAGTAGTGGTACACGTGCAGGTCCGGGTGCACCTCGAGCCGCTTCCGCACCAGGTCGATGAATTGCTCGAAGGCGACCTGTTCCTCCTCGCGGCTCGACGCCCACAGCGCGGTGAACTCGTCGTCCGCGTCGGTGATGCCCCACAGGTACTCGAGGCTGCCGTCGACGTCCCAGAACGGGTTCCCCTCGAAGTCGAAGTAGAGGTCGCCGGTCGAGGCGTCGGGCAGCAGCGCGAAGCCCGCAGCGGCCTTCGACTTCAGGATCCGGTAGTCGTCCTTGCCCGTCGTGCGTGCCGCATCCTGGAGGGCAGCCTGTTCGCGGAGCTTCTCGAACGTCTTGTCCACCATGCCCGGGGGACGCTGTTCGGCCGATGCGGCTCCGAGAGCGGCGAGTGTGGCGATACCCGAGCCCTCGAACTTCTCGATCTGGCGGCGCCCGATCCCGGCGACGCGGCAAAGGTGGTCGACCGCATCCCAGTGCTCGTCGCACAGGGTCTTGAAGGCGCAGACGTCGCAGTGCTCGCAAGGGAACGCCTCGGTCGGCGGCGGGTCGGCGACGAACTCCTCGAGCCGGCGGCAGACCCGCCGGTAGTAGGCGCCGAACTCGTGTGGCGTGAACGTCGCCTGCTCCTGGTTGCCGAGCAGCACGTGGATGTGGGCCGGCTCGAGCCCCTGGACGCTCGTGAGCTGCTCGCTGTAGAAGCAGAGCTGCAGGATGTAGGCGGGCTTCGCGTGCCGGGCGAGCTTCGTGTCGAGCGCTTCGTAACTCCATGCTCCAAGGTCGGACGGCGTCTCGACGCGCATCAGGAAATCGGCCTGGCCGCGCCAGCCGTCGCTCACGAGCACGCCCTGATAGACAACACCGACACCTTCGCGCATCGCCTCGACGGTTTCGCGCGCGGCGCGCTCCCAGTCGTGATCGGGCTCGATCTCGATCTTCTTCCAGGTCAGGCCCTGGTCGATCAGCAACTGGAGGTAGGCGTCCTCATGCTCGCGCCCCTTGCGGAACACGAGCTCGGCCTGCTCGTTCTCGGCGACCGGCTTGACGAGCTCCTTCCGGGCGACCTGGAACGACAGGGTCGTCAGGTGCTCGCAGGCGAGATACGCCGTCACATCAGACGGCGAGAGCAAGAGATGGCAGTCACGAATGTGCACGACAGGAGTATCCGCCTGCGGGCGGCTACTCCTTACACGACGAGCACGGAGCCGTCGACCGCGGCCGCGAGCTTGCGGTCGGCGGTGACGAGCGGGAGCTCGAGCATCTCCGAGAGCACAGCGTAGAACGCGTCGTAGGCAGAGATTCCCCTGTCCACGGCAAGCTCGAAGGCCGGCCGGGTGAACCGAGCGCTCGGATGACGGACGAGCGCTGACGATGCGGCCACGTCGAGCATTATGGCGGCGGCTTCTGGCTCGGCGCGTCCGGCGCGGACGAGCCGCAGCAGCGCGTTCGCGGTCTCGGGGCCGATCAGATCGGGTGCGTGGGCACGGAGAGAGCCTCGCGTGATGCAGTCGACGATCTCGGCCGCTTCCTCTGTCTCTCGCTGGAGACCTCGCACGAGCGCAGACGCATCGAGGACGATCTCAGTCTCAGCGGCTGTCACGGGCTTCGCGGATGATCGTCTCGGGCTCGAGCCCGGGCGGATACCCATCCGGGTTCATCTCTCGCCATTCACGCCTCGCCTCTTCGAACCGTTCGGCCAGCGTGGCCTGCTGCGCCTCCTGCTCGGCCCGCTCGACGAGCACCGCGACGACCTCTGCGTTGAGCGAGCGCCCATGCCGGCGGGCAGCGCTCCGCAGGGTCTCGACGGCCTCCGGCGGGAGGTCACGAATGTGGATGTTCGGCATCGCGCTCATGATATCGAACTGATATCAGGCTGGTCTCGGTCGCGCCAGATGTCCCGGGCAGCCATGCCGCCTACGGCCGGCGGTACGCCACCGCCCGGTGCAGGACGGCTCGGACGACAACGGTCACTGACGGCTCAGAGGCCTCGACCGTGTAGAGGTGCGGTAACTCCCCGACCCTCGCGAGCCAGAGCCGTCGAACACACGG
>JANOUB010000300.1:0-2194 GCA_031416615.1 Thermoleophilia bacterium | reverse complement strand
GCCTCGTAGGGCACGAGCAGGCCGGTGACGCCGTCCTCGACGACCTCGGGGATGCCGCCGACCGCGGTCGCTACGACCGCTGACCCACAGGCCATCGCCTCGAGGTTGACGATCCCCATCGGCTCGTAGATCGAGGGGCAGACGAAAACGGTCGCGTGACTGAGGATCTGGATCACATCGAGCTTCGGCAGCATCTCCTCGATCCAGAGCACGTTCCCGCGCGCCTCGCGCACACCGTCCAGCTTGGCGGCGATCTCGGCTGCGATCTCAGGCGTGTCGGGTGCGCCCGCGCAGAGTACGAGCTGCGCGACCGGATCGATCTCGGCTGCTGCGTCGAGCAGGTGCGTCAGGCCCTTCTGCCTCGTGATGCGGCCGACGAAAACGACCGACGGCCGCTCCGGATCGATTCCGTGCCGCTCGAGCACGTCGGTGCCCGGATCGGGCCGGTACTCGTCGGCGTCGATGCCGTTGTAGATCACGCTCGTCCGCGACGGGTCGAGCGCCGGATAACAGGCGAGGATCTCGCGAAGGTGTGCCGCCGAAACGGCGACAACGGCGTCGGCCGCCTCGAGCGCCGTCTGCTCAGCGAAGCTCGAGATCGCATATCCGCCCCCGAGCTGCTCGCGCTTCCACGGACGCATCGGCTCCAGACTGTGCACGGTCGCAACGTGCGGGATCCCGTGAATCAACTTTGCCAGGTGGCCGCCGAGATTCGCGTACCAGGTGTGGCTGTGGACGAGGTCGGCGCCGGCGACGCCGGCGGCCATCGTGAGGTCGATAGAGAGCGCCTGGAGCGCCGCAGCGTAGGGCTCCGGCCCGGCGAGTGCGTCCCAGGGCCGGTGTGCCACGACCGTCGGGCCGCCGGCCACGGCCGGACGCTCGTCGCCCCAGCAATGCACCGTCACCTCGGCAACGCGAGAGAGCTCGCGCGCCAGGTACTCGACGTGGACACCGGCGCCGCCATACACGTCCGGTGGGTACTCGCGCGTGAGGAGCGCGATCTTCGAGCTCCTACTCATGCCTCGACGGAGACACCCTTCTCGATCACGGCGATCCCGTTCGCCGACATCGAGAAGCGAGCTCGATCGGCCTCGGAATCGACACCGACCCGCGCCCCTGGTGCGATGCGGACGTTCTTGTCGACGATCGCGTTGCGCACGATCGCGCCGCGGCCGACATCGACATCGTGCATCAGCACCGAGCCCTCGACGAGAGCATGCGAGTGCACATGGACGCCCGGCGAGAGGATCGACCGGCGCACGGTTCCACCCGAGACGACGACACCGGCGCACACCATCGAGTCCATCGCCGCTCCGACTCGACCTTCCTCCTCAAAGACGAACTTCGCCGGAGGCAGCGGCTCCGGCCAGGTGAGGATCGGCCAATCCTGGTTGTAGAGGTTGAACATCGGGTCGACCGAGATCAGGTCCATGTGCGCGTCGTAGTACGCGTCGAGCGTCCCGACATCGCGCCAGTAGGCAAGGTCGCGGTCGCTCGCGCCTGGGATGTTGCTGTTCGCGAAGTCCCACACGCACGCCTGGCCGAGCTCGACGAGCGCCGGCATGATGTTGCCGCCGAGATCGTGCGCAGAGCTCTCGTCAGCGGCGTCGCGGGTGACCGCGTCGATCAGCACGTCCGCCGTGAACACGTAGTTCCCCATCGAGGCGAGCACCTCGCCGGGCGACTCCGACATCCCGACCGGGTCGCTCGGCTTTTCGCGGAACGCCCGGATCGTGCGCGCATCGCTGTCGGCCTCGATCACGCCGAACTCACCGGCGTTCTCGATCGGCACGCGGATCCCCGCGACGGTGATCCCGGCGCCGAGAGCGATGTGCTGCTCGATCATCTGGCGCGGATCCATCCGGTAGATGTGGTCGGCGCCGAACACGCAGATGTAGCGGGGCCGCTCGTCGTAGATCAGGTTCAGGTTCTGGTAGATCGCATCGGCCGAGCCCGCGAACCAGCGCGGCCCGCGACGCATCTGGGCGGGCACCGGCGTCACGTAGTTGCCGAGGAGCGGCGACAGGCGCCACGTTGTCGTGATGTGCCGGTCGAGGCTGTGGCTCTTGTACTGCGTCAGCACGGCGATCTGGAGCAACCCCGCGTTGACGAGATTCGAGAGCGCGAAGTCGACGAGCCGGTAGTTGCCGCCGAACGGCACGGCGGGTTTTGCCCGGTCGGCGGTGAGCGGCGC
>JANOUB010000299.1:0-3896 GCA_031416615.1 Thermoleophilia bacterium | reverse complement strand
CATGTAGCCGTGCTGCACGAATCCGGCGGGGCCGCCGAAGGCCTCCTCGGCGTTCGCAAACATGCCGGCCGCCCGCACTGCGAGCCTGATCGCCACCTCGTTCGTGTAGTGCTGGCGAACGTGTGCGGCCGAATACTGGGTCGAGCCGCCACAGATCTTCCGCTTCTCGACCAGGGCCACCTGTCCGAACCCGAGCTTCGTCAGGAAATGGGCGGTGCTCGCCCCCATGATCCCGCCACCGATCACGACCGCGTCTGCCTTGGCGATCACGCGCTTCTCCTCTCTTCTCGTAGAGCAGTCGTGGCCTCGAGGTCTACGAGGCCATCGTCCCCGATCTCGACGCCGTAGCGCTCCCGCGCCGCAGCCTCGCTCACCTTTCCGTTCGCGACGTCGTGCGCCACCGCCGCCGGGTCGCGCCGGCAGGGGTTGCCCCAACCCCCGCCACCCGCGGTGCAGTGGACGTACACGTCGCCGGTTTCGATCGTGGTCGAGAACATGGCAGGCAGCGGCGCCTCGGCCCCATCGGGGCTCACGAGGACATTGCTCGAGGGCGCGCCCGTACCGCCACCTGCGAGGCCGTACGGAGGGTGGTCGGCGCGGTCGGAGCGCACGATCAGCGACGTGCCGGGCGTCAGGCAGCGCCACACGCGCTCGATCGCGAGCCCGCCCCGGTACTGCCCGGCACCACCCGTGTCGGGCACGAGCCCGTACCGCTCGATGAAGATCGGGAACTCCGACTCGGCCACCTCGATCGGGATGTTGGCCGCCAGGCTGGCGGGATTCGTGAGTCCGTCGTTGCCATCCCACAGGGGCGTCGCGCCCCAGGTTCCGACAACGAGCTCGTAGAAGACGAACCGGCCCCCTTCCGGGCGTTCGGCGCCGAAGATGGCGAGCGTATTCCCTCCTTCCCCGGCGGCGGGCACGCGGTCGGGAAGCAGCTGCGCCAGCGCCCCGTTGAGGGCGTCGAGCACCCGGAAGCCGGTGACGCCGCGCATCGACGAGGCTCCGGGCATGACCACCTCGGCAACGGTGCCGGGCTTCGTCAGCACGTGGATCGGGCGGAAGGCACCGGCGGTGTTCGGCACCTCGAGTGTCAATGCACAGCGCACTGCCTGGTAGACGCAGGCCTGCACGAACGAGCGCGTGCTGTTGAGTGAGCCTCGCACCATCGGCGCCGAGTCGGTCAGATCGGCCGTAATTTCGTCGCCCGCGATCGTGATGTGGGCCGTGATCGGTACGTCGCAGGCCTCGATCCCGTCAGACCCGAGATAGTCGGTGAACGAGGCACTACCGTCCGGCCAGGAGGCGATCTCCTGCCGTACGAGCCGCTCGGTGTAGTCGATCAAGGCCGTCATCAGACCGGCCAGCTGCTCGCGCCCATGCCGTTCTGCGAGAGCCTGCAGGGCGCGCTCCGCCACCGTGCACGCCGCCACCTGAGCCCCGAGATCACCGAACGTCATGCGCGGGATCCTCACGTTGGCCCCGATCAGCTTGAAGATGTCCTCGACCTCTTCGCCCTCTGCGTAGAGCCGCAGCCAGGGCATGCGGATGCCCTCCTGGAAGATCTCGGTGTTGTCGCACGCGCTCGACCCCGGCAGCCGCCCGCCGACATCGCCGTGGTGGGCGGTGGTGACGGCGTACCCGATCACCACGCCCTCGAAGTGGACGGGCTTGACGATGAAGATGTCCTGTAGGTGCATGCCTCCGTCGAAGGGGTCGTTCATGACAAAGACGTCGCCGGGACGGATGCGCTCGCCGTAGTGAGCGAGGAGCGACTCCATCGCAGTCGGGATCGAGCCGAGATGGAACGGGACACTGACGGCCTGCGCGACCGTCTCCCCCCGGGCATCACAGAGGGCGGCGGAGAAGTCCATGCCATCCCGGACGACCGTGGAATGAGCCGTGCGAACAATCGTTGTCGCCATTTCGTCGGCGATCGACGCAAGTGCGTTGGCAACGATCTGCAGCGTCACCTGGTCGACGGCCGCACGGGGTCGATCAGTGGCTATGGGGCGGTCAGCCACGCGCGTCGTCCCTTTCGAGCACGAGCGTGCCGGTGTCGGGGTGGCGTCGCACGAGCCAGCCTGCCGGGACGACGACGGTCGTGTCGTACTCGTCGACGAGCAGCGGGCCGGGCTCCGGCTGCTCCCCGATCGACGCGCGGGCGCGGACGGCCACGTCGTGGGCGGCACCGCCGAGCCACATGCGCCGTGTTCCATCGCGCGCAGGCACGTGCTCGTCGGCGAGCTCGAAGGAGATGGTGGCCGCCGAGGAGCCGAGCGCAGCGAGCCTGATGGCGCGTACCTCGACCGGCGAGCCGGGCTGCCCACGCACGCCGTAGAGCTGCTCGTGCTCGTCTTCGAACCGGTCCCGCAGGCCGGCCAGCGCCTCCGTGTCGACGGGGCCGGCCGACAGCTCGACCTCGACCTCCCAGCTCTGCCCCTGGTAGCGGAGGTCGGCGGTGCGCACCCACGTGGGCTCGCTGCGCCCGGCGAACGCCCGTGCGAGCGGTGCCTCCATCTCGTCGAGGAGCTCCGCCACGACGGCGGGGTCGGTGCCGTCGACATCGAGGTGACAGGGCCGTACCTCGTGGAACTCGGGGCGGGCGAACAGGAGGCCGACGGCGCTGAACAGTCCGGCGACGGGCGGCACGAGCACCGTCGTGACACCGAGATCGTCGGCGAGCCCGCAGGCATGCACGGGCCCCGAGCCCCCGTAGGCGATGATCGCGAACTCGCGCGGATCGCGGCCCTTCTCCGACGAGACGGAGCGCAGCGCCCGGGTCATGCGCGCGTTCGCGATGCGGTGGATGCCGTCGGCGGCCTCGAGCAGGGTGAGCCCGAGCGGCGCGGCGACGCGCTGCAGCGCCTTCTCGGCGAGCTCGCGCGAGATCGTGATCTGACCGTCGGCGACCGGGCCGGCGGGCATGAAGCCGAGGAGGACGTTTGCGTCGGTGACGGTCGCCTCCAGGCCTCCGCGCCCGTAGCAGGCGGGCCCGGGGTCGGCCCCGGCGCTACGCGGCCCAACCTGAAGGCCGCCGGCGGGGTCGAGCCAGGCGATGCTGCCGCCGCCGGCGCCCACCTCGGCGATGTCGATCGTCGGGATTCGCAGCAGCTCACCGGACCCACGGATCAGCCGGCTGCCGGCGGAGATCGAGCCGCCGACCTCGTACTCGCGGCCGCGGGCGATGGCGCCGTTCTCGATCAGAGACGCCTTCGCGGTGGTGCCGCCCATGTCGAATGCGATCAGGTTCTCGACGCCCAGGCGCTGTGCCATCCCGAGCGCCGCGACGACGCCGGCGGCCGGGCCGGACTCGAGCGCGAACACCGGGCGCAGTTTCGCGTCGTCGGCGGTCATCACGCCGCCGGACGACTGCATGATCTGCAGCGGTGCATTCTCGAGCCCGATGCGGTCGAGGCCCGTGCGGATCCGGTCGATGTAGGAGGCCATCAGCGGCCGCACGTATGCGTTGACGACCGTCGTCGCCGACCGCTCGTACTCGCGCTGCTCCCGCAGAATCTCACTCGAGAGTGACACCGCGGCCGCGGGCAGCTCCTCAGCAAGGATGGCGCCGACGCGCTGCTCGTGCGCGGGATAGAGGTAGGCGTGCAGGAAGCAGACGGCGACCGAGTCGATCCCCAACGTTCGCAGCCGGCCTGCGAGCTCACGCACCTCGGCCTCGTCGACGGGCTGCATGACCGTGCCGTCGGCGGCCACCCGCTCGAACAGTTCGAAGCGCAGCCGCCGCTCGACGAGCGGTGGCGGCTTGCGCCAGAAGAGGTCGTACATGTGAGGAACACGGAGGCGCCGCAGTTCGAGTACATCCCGGAAGCCCATGGTCGTGACGAGTGCGGTCTCGGCGCCGAGACGCTGGATGACCGCGTTCGTGGCGACGG
>JANOUB010000298.1:0-1548 GCA_031416615.1 Thermoleophilia bacterium | reverse complement strand
CTCGGCCTGCGTGAGCTCTATGCCTGGTATCGCGAGACCGAGCCGATGTTGGCGAACATCCTGCGCGACGTCGAGATCGTCCCCGCGATGCGTCCCTTCGTTGAGCAGGGCCTCGGTCGATATCTCGAGGCAGTCCGTCGGGCCCTGGGAGGGCCGATCCGTGCCCGTGTCCGCGGTCGTCGTCGCGCGCGCGTCGATGCCGCCGTCCGCGCCGCCGTCGACTTCCACCTGTGGCGCTCGCTCGCCCCGCTCGGTGACGTCGACGCAGCCGACCTCGCCGCTTGTCTCGTCGAACTGGCGGCGACCGGCTAGCCTGAGGGATATCATCGATGGGTGCCGAAGTGCGTCGTGCTCCTCGTGGCGATGTTCACCGTCGTCATCCTGGCGGGGGTGGCAAGCCCAGCCGTTCCAACGTGCGACGCAACCGGCGCGCGGTCGCGCCTCGCGGCCACCATGGTCGCCTTCAACAACGGCAGGTTCGTGGATCTCGACGCAGCGTTCGCGCCGTCCCCCGAGTTCGGGTGGTATTCGGTCGCGGCTCCGAAGGGCCGCAGCGGAGCCAGTTCGCGAAACCGCTCGACGCTCCTCGCCTACTTCCGCGCCCGCCACAGGCAGCACGAGAAGCTCGGCATCGTCACGTTCCGCCACGTCTCGACCCAGCAGCGCGACGGCGCCCTGGTCGCGAACTTCAACGGCGATCTCTCCCGGCGGGCGGACGATCTGCGCGCGAGCCGGCGTCACTACAAGGGAGCGCTGAGATGCTCGGAGGACGCACAACGGCTCATCGTCATCAGCATCGGCGGCCCATTGTGACCGTTTGCCCGCGCGGGAACTACGGCGGCTCACCTACGGCATCGGCGCGACACTCGGCATCGAAGCATTCGTTCGCCACGTCCTGCGCAAGACCCCGGGTGACCGGCTGAAGCGTCCGGCCACCCGGCTGCGCGGGTGTGCCTAGCCGGTGACGCCGGCGCCGATCGGGCAGGCGACGCCGGTGCCGCCGATCCCGCAGTAGCCGCGCGGGTTCCGGGCCAGGTACTGCTGGTGGTAGGTCTCGGCGTAGTAGAACTGCCCTGCTTCGGCGAGCTCCGTGGTGATCGTTCCATGGCCGGCCTGCGCGAGGGCGATCGCGTAGCGCGCCTTTGACCCGAGCGCGGCCTCCTGTTGGGCATCCGTCGTCCAGTAGAGCGCCGAGCGGTACTGCGAGCCGGTGTCGTTTCCCTGCCGCATCCCCTGGGTCGGGTTATGGCCCTCCCAGAAGGTCTGCAGCAGGCTGTCGTAGGAGATCCGAGCCGGGTCGTAGGCGACGAGCACGGCCTCCGTGTGCCCGGTTCGGCCGGAGCACGTCTCCTCGTAGCTCGGGTTGAGGGTTGTGCCGCCGGCGTAGCCGACCGCGGTCGTGTAGACGCCGGGAAGCTGCCAGAAGAGGCGCTCTGCGCCCCAGAAGCAGCCCATTCCGAAGATGGCCGTCTCGATTCCCTCGGGAAAGGGCGGCTCGAGCGGCGTGTCGAGCACGACGTGGTGCTCGGTGATTGGCATGGCGCCCGG
>JANOUB010000297.1:0-2488 GCA_031416615.1 Thermoleophilia bacterium | reverse complement strand
TCGGTGCTCCTTTCCCTGAGCTGCTCGATGTAGTCGACGACGGTGGGGTCGCGCGAGCAGGTCTGACGCCGCGACGAACTCACGGAAGCGTGCGAACTCGCGCGTTGCGCACACGAACTGGAGCATCATGTCCCACCTCGTTCGCGACGGGCCTGCCGGACAACGATCCCGCCCGGCCCTGCGCCACGCATCGGCGGAAGCGCCGAGCTGCTCGACGAGCTCCGGTCTCCAGCGCCGGCCTCCTGACGAGGATCTGCGGAAGGCGTCGCTCGCGGTCGGCCGCTGCTCGCGAAACGGTGGATCCAGCCAGGCCGACGGTCTCGAGCTTCTCGCCCCTGACCCGGATTACGGCTCCAGCGCGATGAGGGCGGCGGTGGCGATTGAGGCGGCGTCGATCGCGTATTCGGCGTACACCTCTGGTTGTGAGCCGGTTTGGCCGAAGCGGTCGACGCCGAGTGGTATGGAGCGGACGCCGAGGGCGCTGCCGACGAACGACAGTGCGTGGCTTGCGCCGTCGATCACGGTGACGACGGGTAGGTTCCGTTCGTCGGGTGTGAGGAGGCGTTCGAGGTGTGACGGTGAGACGGCGCTGCCGTGCAGGGGTGCTGTGCGGTGTTCCTGCCAGTCGCGGTAGAGGCGGTCGGGGGAGGAGAGGCAGAGCACGGTCGCTTCGACGCCCTCGTCGTCGGCGAGTAGCGTCGCTGCCGCGAGCGCCTCGGGCACGATCGCGCCGCAGGCGGCGATGATGACGCGGTCGTCGCTTTCGCCGGCCTCGCGGAGGCGGAAGCCGCCGGCGATGACGTCGGCCCGCAGTTGTTCTTCGCCGGTGTGTGCGGCCGCTGCGGTGAACGGTTCCTGGTCGATCGGCGTCGTCGAGAGCCGCAGGTAGAGGGCCTCGCCGTCGGGGGTTTGCATGCGGGTGAGTGCGTCGAGGAGGAGCCATTCGAGCTCGCGCGCGTAGCAGGGCTCGGCGTAGGTGAGGCCCGGCGTCTCGATCCCGATGCCGGGTGTGTTGAGCGACTGGTGGGCGCCGCCCTCGCGCGAGAGCGAGATGCCCGACGGGGTGCCTGCGAGGACGAACCGTGATCCCGAGTAGGTCGAGTAGACAATGCCTTCCAGTGCCCGCATCACGAACGGGTCGTAGAGGGTGCCGATCGGGAACAGCCGTTCGCGCTGGAAGTCCCACGTGAGTCCGAGTTGGCCGAGCAGCAGCACGAGGTTCATCTCGGCGATCCCCATCTCGATGTGCTGGCCGCCGGGGCCGACGCGCCATTTCAGCGGCGAGTCATCCATCGTGTCGTAGATTGGCTCCTCGTCGGGGCCCCAGACCCCGGTCTTGTTGATGAAGCCGCCCAGGTTGGTGGAGGAGGAGACGTCGGGGGCGACAGTGACGAGGCGCTCGGCGACCCCTTCGACACGGGAGAGGTCGAGCAGCACACGCCCGAACATCGCCTGCGTCGAGGTGGCGGCAGGGTCGCGTTGCGAGAGCGTCGCGGGCACGGGCACGAGTGCGGCCGGGCCGCGGTCGCCGCGGTCGAGGCGGCGGCGTGCAGCGGCGAGGATCGCTCCCTCGGTCGTGTCGGCCGCGTAGCCGTCCCACTCGGTCTCTACCGTCAGTCCCGTCGCCGTGCGGAGCCGGTCGATCTGGTCGGCGTCGAGGAGGGCGGAGTGGTTCTGGGGTCGCCCGGCCATCTCGAGGCCGTACCCCTTGATCGTGTACGCGAAGATCACGGTCGGCCGGTCGGGTGTCTCGCGGGCCAGCCGGAGCGCGTCGAGCACATCGGCGAGGTCGTGGCCGCCGAGGTCGCGCACGAGCGGCGCCACTCGGCCCGCGTAACCGTCGAGCAGCCGCTCGAGCGCTGCACGCTCGTCACCTGCCGCGCCGTCGAGCACGGTGGCGCGCACAACGTCCTCGCTCGCGCCGAAGAGCGACTGGTACTGCTCGTTCGGCATCGCGTCGATGCGGCGGCGCAGCAGGTCGCCGCCCTCGCGGGCGTACGCCTCCCGCAGCCGCCGGCCGTACTTGAGCTCGATCACGTCCCAACCGCTCGTGCGGAACTGCGCCTCCAGCTCGGCGGCGCGAATCCCGGGAATCACCCGGTCGAGCGACTGCCGGTTCAGATCGACGATCCAGAGCACGTTCCCGAGCCGGCGCGTCAGCGGATCCGCGAGCGCCTCCCAGATGTTGCCCTCGTCGAGCTCGGCGTCACCGAGCAGCGAGATGAAACGGCCGCCCGTCGAGGCGCCAAGCCGAGTCTGCGTGAACCGATCCGCGAGCGCACCAAACAATGGGGCCGCCGAACCGAGACCGACGGAGCCGGTCGAATAGTCGACCGGATACGGATCTTTCGTCCGCGACGGATACGACTGCAGGCCGCCGAAGTCGCGCAGACGCATCAGATAGGAGCGATCCAACCTCCCCAGCAGGTACTCGATCGCCTGCAGCACCGGCGACGCGTGCGGCTTCACCGACACCCTGTCCTCGGCC
>JANOUB010000296.1:0-8934 GCA_031416615.1 Thermoleophilia bacterium | reverse complement strand
AAGCCGTCGCGCCAGCGGTCGTCCTCGCGATACCGGTGGGCGCAGCGCCGGGTCGCAATCGCCGCGGCCGTCGCGAGGTCGGCGAACGACCGCGAAGTTCGCCGCCGTACGACGAGGTACATCACGAGCGGGTCGGCGTCGCCCTCCACGACGGCAGCCTACGGAACGGGGAGTGACGATCCGGAACGGCTCACCGCCCGTGTAGTAGTCGGCTGTGCGAATCCCGGTCAAGCAGTCTCTACTCGTCGGCGAAGCTCGGGTAGCGCTGCGTCAGCAGGCAGATGTACCCGATCGTCTGCGCGTTGTAACGGAGCCAGTAGGCGAGAACATCGCGCAGGCCGACGTGCAGGTTGCCGGCAACGCGGGAAACTGCTCGGACATCGGTGCTCCTTGCGCGGAGGGCCGGTGCCGCTCAGGCGCCGGTGAAGCTCGGAGGCCGCTTCTCCAGAAACGCCGCGACTCCTTCGGCGAAGTCGGCCGAGCCGACCGCCGTCTGCTGGAGCTCCGCCTCGCGCGCGAGTTGCTCCTCGAGGGAGGCTGTGTGCGCTTGCTCGAACAGTTGCTTCGTCATCCCGACGGCAAGCGTGGGTAACGCGGCCCAGGTCGCCGCGAGCTCGGCCACGCGTTTGTCGAAACTCTCGGCCGGGATCACCTCGGAGATCAAACCCCAGGCGAGCGCCTCCTCGGCACTGAGCTTGCGGTTCGAGCTCATCCACTCGAATGCACGGGAGAACCCGAGCAGCCGGTGCAGGAACCACGTGCCGCCCGAGTCCGGCACGAGGCCGATGCCGACGAAGCCGGGGACGAACGCAGCCGCGGTCGATGCAACCCGGACATCGCAGGCGCTTGCGAGCGACAGGCCGGCGCCGGCCGCCGGCCCGTTGACAGCCGCAAGCACCGGTTTCGCGAGCCCGCGGATGAGCCGGATATTGGGGTGATAGGTCTCCTCGAGCGCGTCGCGCAGCGATCCTTCGAGTTCGGCGAACTCCCGCAGGTCCTGGCCCGCACAGAACCCACGCCCTGCACCCGTGATCACGACGGCGCGAACGGTGGGGTCGGCAGCTTCCTCGAGCGCCGACCGGAGTGCTGCTTGGAGCGCACGGTTGAACGCGTTGAAGACGTCCGGTCGGTTGAGCGTGATCGTCAGCACAGCGCCCTCGCGGACTGTCAGCACCTCGCTCATGGCCCGATCCTACCGCTGCGCGAACGGGTCGAGCACCTTGATCCCGTCGAACTTGAAGAAGTCACGATCGCGCGTCCAGATCCCGTCGACGCCGTTCGCGCGCATCAGGGCGACGATATGCGCATCGGGAACGAGGTTGCCGCGCGGCAAGACCTCGTCCGCGACGGTGCCAAAGGTCGTCCAGAAGCCAACGTCTTCGCCGGGGCTTCGCACCTGGGGACGCCCGAGCAGGGCGGTGAGGTTCGCCACTGCCTCGCGGGACGACAGTGGGCTCGCGAAGATCGACGGGTGCGTCACGATGCGCAGATAGGCCATGGCCGTGGGCCAGAAGAGGTAGACGAGCTCTTGTCCGGCTGCGAGGCGCTCGACGAACGCAAGGGCTGCATCGTGGAACGGGCTCGAGGTGTCGGAGGCATACACCAGCGGATTGACGTCGATCGCGGCGCTCAAGGGTCTGATTCGAGTTCTAAAGCCGCGTAGACGGCATCTTTGTCATCGAGATCGACAGACGCGGACATCGCCTTGATCGTCCATGCAAACGGCGGCGAGGGTACCTGCGAGGCAGCGAGGGCGACTGCGAGCAACTCCGAGACGAGGGAGCCGACCGTCTTGCCTTCGGCCGCCTGCCGGCGCCTCAACTCACGCATCACCGTCGCATCGATATCGAGTGTCGTCCGTGCCACGCTTCTGATGTTAGCGTACTACGCATCAGATGTCTAGCTACTTCCCCCGTATAAACGCGGGTCGGTAGGCCGTGGCGGTGCCGCGGGGGAAGTAGCCTTGATCCGATCCCGACGACGGGCAGCGTATAGCGTCACCTCTATGGGCTCGACCGGAGTTGCGGCCTCGTTCGCATTCGTTGCCGGAATCGGCGGGGCGGTTCAGATCGCCGTGCAGGGACGGCTCGGCGATCGCATCGGCAGCCTCGAGGCGCTCGCGTGCGCCCTCGTCGTCGGTGGGGTGACCGCCCTCGCCGTGCTCCTCGTCGCGCGCCGGAGCCTCGGCGGCCTCCGGTCGGGGTTTGCGGGACCCAAGTGGATGCTCCTCGGTGGGCTCATGAGCGTCGTGATCGTCCTTGCGATCACCGTCGCGGGGCCGCGGATCGGGATTGTCGCGACGACCGCGTTCCTCATCGTGGGCCAGTTCTCGCTCGCGACGGCGATTGACCGCTTTGGCTGGTTCGGCGTCCAGCAAGTGCCTCTCGACTGGCCGCGGCTTCTCGGCCTGGCGATGCTCGCGGCGGGTGCTGCGTTGGCGCTGAAGCGATGAACGCTCCGTCGAGCCGCTTGCGGTGAAAAGGACCCAGGAGACAGGCTAAAGCCTGTCACCGGGGGGCCCGCAAGGCGACAGGCTAAAGCCTGTCACCGGGGGGCGCAAGGCGACAGGCTTTAGCCTGTCTCCTGGGTCGAGTTGAACGTTGGCGCGATTCCTATGATCTCGTCGGGCCGTACCGGCACGCGGCAAAGCGGCTTGCCGGTGGCATCGCGCATCGCCGCCACCACAGCCGCGGTCGAGACGACGGTCGGCGGCTCGCCGACGCCCTTGGCGCCGTAGGGCGCATTCGGCTCCGGCACCTCGATCAGCACCGATTCGACCGGTGGCATGTCGAGTGTGGTCGGAATCAGGTAGTCGGTGAAACTCGCGTTCGTGATCCGCCCGTCCCGGGTCTGAATCTCCTCCATCACGGCCAGCCCGAGACCCTGAGCGATGCCGCCCTCGATCTGACCCTCTAGCGCCATCGGGTTGACGGCGCGACCCACGTCCTGGGCAGTGCCGATCCAGACGACACGCGTGAGGCCGAGCTCGATGTCCACCTCGGCGACGACGCGCATCGCGGCGCACGCAAGCGCGACATGCGCCCGCTCGCCCGTGATCTGCCCCGTCTCCGGATCGAGCGGGGTCGTCCGCGGATGCCGGTAGACCCGTTCCACGTCGACCTCGCCACCACCCGAGCGCTCGCGCTCCTCGAGGGCGGCTCGGCACGCATCGCGTACAGCGCCCGCGGCCATCCACGTCATGCGGGAGGCCGAGGCCGAGCCGGCCGAGCCGACGGTCGCCGTCGTGTGCGGCATCAACGCGACCGCATCGGTCGAGAGCTCTGTACGTGCGACCTGCAGGATCACGCCGACGACGCCCTGTCCGACCTCGGCTGCCGCACAGTGCACGTCGGCGCTGCCGTCGGCGTGGAGCACGACCCGGGCGGCACATGAGTCGTCGAAGCCCTCCGAGTAGCAGATGTTCTTGAATCCGACCGCGAAGCCGACACCGCGCCGGACGCCCTCGCCACGGGTCGTATTGCCGGCGCCGCCGGGCAGCCGGATCGGGTCGCGGGGCAGCGCCTCGGCCGGAGGTGGAGCGATCGCCGCCGCCGCGCGGATCGTCTCGGCGACAGGGCACGAGCCCTCGATCACCTGGCCCGTCGGCAGAGAGTCGCCGGGCCCGAGTGCATTCAGGAGTCGCAGCTCGATCGGGTCGATCTCCAGCTCGGCTGCGAGAAGGTCCATCTGCGCCTCGCCCGCAAAGCAGGTCTGCACCGCACCAAAGCCCCGCATCGCCCCGCACGGCGGATTGTTCGTGTACACGGCCGTCGACTCGATCAGGGCGTTGTCGACGCGATAGGGCCCGACCGCGAACGAGGCGGCATTCGACGCGACGGCGGCCGAACTCGAGGCGTAGGCGCCACCGTCGAGCAGGATCTTCATGCGGACGTTGACGAGGCGGCCGTCGCGGTTGGCACGATGCTCGCACCACATCCGTGCGGGATGCCGGTGAATGTGGCCGACGAACGACTCCTCGCGGTTGTAGACGATCTTCACCGGCCGGCTCGTGTGGAGGGCAAGCAGCGCACCGTGCAGCTGCATCGAGAGGTCTTCGCGGCCACCGAAGGCACCACCGACACCGGCGAGGTGGATTCGCACCTGCTCGGGGTCGAGGCCAAGGCACGGCGCCACCTGGTCGCGGTCGACGTGCAGCCACTGCGTCGCGACGTAGATATCGACACCGCCCTCGCCGTCCGGAACGGCAAGTCCCGACTCCGGGCCGAGGAAGGCCTGGTCCTGGATGCCGACGTCATAGACGCCCGTCACGGTGACATCGCCCTCGGCCTCGGGATCGCCGTGGCGAATCACGATGTGGCGGACGACGTTCGGTCGTGGGTCGTCGCGGTAGCCGTGCCCCATTGTCGGTCGATCCGGGTGGAGCGGCTCCATCTCCGTGGCCCGCTCCATGTCGGAGACCACCGGGAGCTCCTCGTAGACGACGTGGATCGCCTCGGCCGCTCGCCGCGCCTGCTCGGGGTGCTCGGCGGCGACGAGTGCGACGGCCTCGCCGTAGTAGCGCACGCGGTCGGAGGCGAGCACCGGCTGGTCGGCGAACTCGAGACCATAGGTCTTCTGGCCGGGAACGTCCTCGTGCGTGAGGACCGCGTGCACACCGGCCATCGTCAGCGCCCGCGCGATGTCGATCTCGACGATCCGCGCGTGTGGGTGCGGGCTCCGCAGCGTGTGGCCCCAGAGCATCCCGGCCGCCTGGAGATCGCTCGAGTAGGCGAACTCACCCTTGACCTTCGGCGGGCCGTCGAGCCGGGGCACGCTGTCCCCGATCCGGCCGAGCACCGAGGTCGTGGCAGTGGTGCTCACGGTGCTGCCGCCTGGCGCACCGCATCGAAGATCTTCGCGTAGCCCGTGCACCGGCAGAGGTTGCCCGAGAGGGCCTCGCGGATCTCGTCGTCGGTCGGCGACGGGTTCGACTTGAGCAGGTCGACGGTGGCAACGACGAGCCCCGGGGTGCAGAAACCGCATTGCACCGCGCCCGCCTGGACATACGCCTCCTGCACGCGGTGGAGCCGGTCGCCTTCGGCAAGGCCTTCCACCGTGGTCACTTCGTGACCGTCGGCCTGCGCCCCGAGCACGAGGCAGGCACACACGAGCGTGCCGTCGAGCAGAACCGAGCACGACCCGCACTCGCCCTGCTCGCACGCGTTCTTCGAGCCTGGCAGGTCGAGGCGCTCCCGTAGCACGTAGAGCAGGCTCTCCCCACCCCACGCCTCTGTCTCGTGGCGTTCGCCGTTCACGATCAGCGCGATCTTCACGCCAGACACCTCTCGAGCGCGCGGCGGGTGAGCACACGGAGAGCGTGACGCCGATAGGCGGCCGTCCCGCGCACGTCGTCGATCGGGCTCGCGCTTTCGGCGACGAGTTCTGGAAAGCTCTCCGCGTCGTCGATCAGGGCCGTCACGAGACGTACCGTCGGGGCCGACGACCCGAATGCCGCGCGGAGCTCCCCCCGTTCGCGGTCGACCTGCAGGGCGAGGGAGCAGACGGAGATCACCATCGCGTTTCGCGGCCCCACCTTCATGAAGGTCTGCGGAGCTCCGGTCGGCGTCACCCGCACCGAGACGATCAGCTCGTCCGGCTCGAGAGCGTTCTTCTTCACGCCGACAAGGAAGTCGCAGAGCGGCACGCTCCTCTCTCCGCGTACGCTCGCGACCTGCACGTCGGCGTCCTCGACGAGCAACGGAGGAAGTGCGTCGCCGGCCGGGGAGGCGGTACCGAGGTTGCCGCCGATCGTGCCGCGGTTGCGGATCTGCGGCGAGCCGACCGTTCGCGAAGCCTCCGCCAGAGCAGGCAGTAGCCCGGCGAGCGGCTGACTCATGGCCTCCGCGTACGTGAGGCCCGAGCCGAGGACGAGCTCACCGTTCTCCCGCGTGAACCCGCGCAACTCGGCCACCTCGTTGAGGTTGATCAGTGTCGCCGGCCGCGAGCGGTCGAAGTTGAGCTCGACGAGCACGTCGGTGCCGCCCTGCACGAAGCGGGCGTCCGGGAACTCCGCCTTCAGCAGCAGCGCCTCGTCGAGGGAGTACGGCGTCCTGACGTCCACTGCCTTACCGCTCCTCGCGCACGTACGGCACGCCGAGGCTGGCAGGTGCTCCGAGTCGGCGACGACCAATGCCCGAGGAGACGATCACGAGCACGACGATAGTCATGACGTACGGCAGCGCCTGGAACAGCTGAGGGGTAATCGTGACGCCCCGCGCCTGCAGAGTGAACGGCAGCGCCGAGAATGCGCCGAAGACATATGCGCCGACGAGGCAGAGGTCAGCGCGCCAGAAAGCGAAGATGACGAGCGCAATCGCGATCCAGCCGGCTCCTGCAGTCAGCCCGTCGACCCACTGCGGTGTCAGCGCAAGGCTGAAGCAGGCACCGCCGACACCCGCGAACGCTCCACCCGCGAGGGTGTGGAGGTAGCGGTACTTCGTGACGTTGATCCCCATGGCGTCCGCTGCCGCCGGCGACTCGCCAACGGCGCGGACGTTGAGCCCCGGTCGCGTCCGCGATAGGTAGTACCCGACGGCGATGACGCACAACCACGACGCATACACGAGCCATGTCTGTCCGAAGACCACGGGGCCAACGACGGGCAGATCCTCGAGACCGAACGCGTTCACGGGCTCGAATGAGAGCCGCGCCGGGTTGTCGGCGAGGTTGAAGTCGTTGCCGAGATAGGAGGACAGCCCCGCCGCACCGCAGAGAATCGTCAGCGCGAGCCCCGAGACGATCTGGTTCGCGCGGAGTGTGACAACGAGAAACGCGAGAATCAGGGCAGCCGCCGCACCTGCGAGCGCCGCAACGCCGATCGCGAGCGGGAGCACGAGACCTGCCGGGCCACCGATCCGCTGCACAGCCAGGAACCCCATTACGGCACCGAGGAGCATCATCCCCTCGACGCCGAGGTTGAGTACCCCGGAGCGCTCCGCGAGCAGCTCTCCGAGCGCCGCGTACAGGAGCGGGGTGCCGTAGGCGACGGCCGAAGCGAGCACCACGACGACGATGCTGTTGTTCACTGCGCCGGTTCCGCCGGGGCTTGGGCATGCCGAACCGGGCGCGCGAAGCTGATCCGGTACTGCACGAGCAGCTCCCCGCCGAGCATCGCAAACAGGATCATCCCCTGCATGACGCCGACGAGGCCCGAGGGGAAATCCGCGCTCTGGAGTGTGTAGCCGGCGTTCTGCAACCCGCCGAGGAGGAACGCAGCCAGTACGACGGCGAACGGGTTGTAGCGCGCCAGGGCGGCGACGACGATGCCCGTGTAGCCGTAGTTCGCCTGCTGAAGGCCGCGCGCATCGAGCACATGGCGGAAGTCGCCCATCTGACTCGCGCCACCGATGCCCGCGATCGCCCCGGACAGGCACATGATCGCCACGATCTTGCGCCGCGTCCGCATCCCCGCGTACCGCGCAGCACGAGGCGAGTCGCCGATCACCTGCGCCTCGAAGCCGAAGCGCGTCCGCGAGTAGAGCAGCCAGATCACGAACGCGACGGCGCCGGCGAGGAGGAAACCGAAGGGGATCGTGACCGATCCGAGCGTGGTGACCGGCCAGGTGGCGGCGTCGGCGAGCACCTTCCCCTGCGGGAAGACGAGTCCCGTGGCCGACGTGTCTCGCCAGTACGAGAGGCTGTCGAAGATCAGGTAGTTGAGGACGAGCGCGGCGACGTAGTTGAGCATCAGCGAGGTGATGATTTCGTTGGTGCGGAGGAAGGCGCGCAGGAGTCCCGGGATCGCACCCCACGCCGCGCCGAGAGCGGCACCGCCGGCCACCATCGCGAAAATCAGTACCGGCGTGGAGGAGCCCGCGAGGAGCAGCGCCATGCCGGTTGCGCCGATCGCACCGAAGTAGAGCTGCCCCTCGGCGCCGATGTTGAACAGCCGCATGCGGAACGCCACGGCTGCCGCGAGGCCCGTGAATGCCAGCGGAGTTGCCGCGATCAGCGTGTTGCCGACAGCGCCATCGGCCAGGTAGGCGGCGTCGAACAGCCGCCGGAACGTGGTCAGTGGTGAGTGGCCGGTGGCGGCGAGAAGGGTTGCAATGGCGATGTGGGCGACGACGAGCGACCCGAGCGGCACCGCGACCATCAGCCAGCGCCGCTGCCGCAGGCGCTTCTCGATCCGCACTTCCGGCAGGATCATGGCCCGCTCCGCGCGTGGTCGCTCCGCGGCTCGATGCTCTGAACGCCGGCCATCAGCAAGCCGACCTCCTCCACGGTCGCGGTCCGCGCCTCGACTTCGCCGACGATCGCTCCCTCGTACATCACGGCGATCCGGTCGGACAGCGTCATGACCTCGTCGAGATCCTCGCTGATCAGCAGTACCGCTACCTGCCGGTCGGCAGCCTCGCGCAGATAGCCGTGTACGGTCTCGATCGCGCCGACATCGAGTCCCCGGGTGGGCGCTGCCGCGACGAGCACGCGGGGCTCGCTCGAGAACTCGCGGGCGAGGACGACCTTCTGCAGGTTGCCCCCCGACAGCTGGCGCGCGGGCGTCTCGGGGCCAGGCGTCTTGACGTCATACCGGCCGATCATCTCCACGGCGCGATCGCGGATCCGCCGGAGGCGCAGGAACGGCCCCGCCGCGTCCGTGCGATACGACTTCAGCGCGATGTTCGAGGCGATGCTGAGGCTCGGCGCCACACCCGTGTGCAGGCGGTCCTCGGGCACGTGAGCGATACCCGCCGTGATGGCGGCGCGGGGGTCGCCCGTCCGCAGTGCGGCGCCCGCAACGCGAACGGTGCCCGCTGTACATGGGCGCATGCCGGTGACGGCTTCGGCGAGCTCTCGCTGGCCGTTCCCGGCTACCCCGGCGATGCCGAGCACCTCGCCGGAGCGGACAACGAGGGAGACGCCTTTGAGCGCCTCGCCGCCACGATCTCCGACGGCCGTGATGCCGTCGAGCTCGAGCACCACCTCGCCGATCGT
>JANOUB010000295.1:0-2698 GCA_031416615.1 Thermoleophilia bacterium | reverse complement strand
CGTAGACCGTTGCTGCGCGAGCGCCGAGTGCGGCGACCCCTTGGCGCACGATGGCGGCCCCCACCTCCGCGGGTGTCGCAGCGGCAGCGAGAGCCTCCGTGACGGCCTGGAGTGAGCGTGTCTGCTCCTGCGCCCGATGTCGCTCGGCTTGCTCGATCGCGAGGCCGGCCTGGTCGGCAAACCGCCTCGCCACCGCGAGCACCGAGGGTGCAGGCTCCGAGATCACACGCTCCCATTGAAGCGTCAGGATCCGGTCGAACTGGGCGCCGATCACGATTGGAATCCGTAGGGAGGAGAACAGGCCGAGCCGTTGCGCGTGACGCAGCGCTTCGCCCCTCGTGTGCAACTGCACGTCCGGGACGAACATCGACCTCAACGCGCGCATCTCGTCGATCAGACCGGGAAAATCGGCGAACTCGATCGTCGTTCCGGCAGGAAGCACCTCATTCGGCGGGTCACGCCAGGTCACCTCGAGGTGCTCGCTGTCACGGGGCGTCCAGACCTGGGCCACGTCGCACCCGAATGTGCGGCGGGCCTCGGCGCACACCGACTTGACCACCGCCTCTGTGGTCGCGCCACGCAGAAAGCGCGGAGCGACGGCCAGGATCCGATCGAGTGCCTCGCGGGAGGCGCGCTCCTGTGCATACAGGTCAGCGCGTTCAAGCGCCTGCCCTCCGAGGTCGGCCGCGATCCGCGCCACTGCCCTCACCTCCTCGGTGATCGCCTCGGGCGCCAGAAACGGGAACCCCATCGCACCGGCCAGCCGCCTGCCCATGAACACCGGCACGGCCAGAGCTCCAGATGCGTACGGCGCGAGAGCCGCACCATCAGCGAACCGGGAGACGAACTCCCCCCGCCGCTGCGCCCATATAGGCTTGCCCTCTCTCGCTGCCGCGGCGATCGGCGCGCGTGACGTCAGCGCCATGCGGGATCCGGGGCGGAGGGTCTGGCCTTCCGCACCCGCTGGGTCGACGATCACGAGTTCGTCGCCCTCGATCAGCCCGAGCGCACCCCCGCGAGCGCCAATCGCAGCGGGGACGGCTTCGACCATCACCCGGGCGACCTCCTCGGGGGTCAAAGCGGCCGAGAGCGAAGCCGCGAGTGACTGGAGGCGTTCGACGCGAAGCCGCGATCGTTCCGCCTGCTCGGCAGCATCGGCTGCGCGTTCATGCCCACGACGCATCCCGAATCCCACGCCGGCCACGATGATCCCGAAGACGAGGGCAACAGCCCATCTGGCATCGACATCAGTGCCGACCACGAACGGAATCCGGGGTGCGGTGAGCGCCCAGGCTGCGAGTGTCCAGCCGGTCACGACCGCTGCGATGCCGCCGGTTCCTCCCGCGGCCCAGACCGCGACTGCCACCGCCCCGACGAGAGGCGCGTACGTTACGTCGTCGCTCAGCGCGAGGACGAGCATTGCCGCCAGGACGCCGAGAGCGCCGATGATGACGCCTACAGTCACCCCCGCGACGAGGCCGCGCGCTCGCGGCTGAAGCTCGCCAGCAGGCGTCTCCTGGAGGTCGTCGCCGAGTTCCACGCCCACAGCATCTACCTGCACAGCGCCCGTGACAATTGAGAGGGCACACTGAGCCTGCTTCGATCGCGCCGGTGCCAGGCGCGAGCCCGGCACCGGCGCGGCTCCGCGAAGGAGCGTCATCCCGCTGGAGCTACCGCGTGACGCGGAACGAGACGAGCCGGCGACTGGACACTCCCGCCAGGACATTCTCGCCCGCTTTACGCGCGCGAACGAACATCACGAGCAGCTGTTGTTTCTGTGTCGCCGGGAAGCCGTCGAGCCTCCGCAACTCGAGCGCCGCCCACCCGTCGGAGCCGGTCTGCTGCTCGTTCGGGATCGAGAACTGGTTGAACGGCACAGCGGACACGTACACGAGGGCACCCTGGACTGCCGCTCCACATGCCGTCACGTGAAACCGAGCCGAGACGGTATCGGTACCGAACGTGATCGTGCTCGGCGATACCTGCGTCTGGTCGATCAGGAGACGTGCCGGCGATGTAACGTCACCGATTCCGATCGTGCCGTTGCTCGTCTTGCCACAGCCGTTCGAAACGGGCGGTGGAGGCTTGGTGGCAGCCTTGACCACGGCTGTCGGGACGGACGTTGCTGCCTTGGAGCCGTCCACGTTCTTCGCGGTCACCGTGACCCGAAGCGTGTTGCCCGCGTCCACAGCTTTCAGCGTGTAGGTTGTCGTCTTCGCACCGCTGATCGTGGAGCAGCTGCCACCGTCGGCGTCGCAGCGCTTCCAGGCGTAGCTGTACTCGATCGGGTCACTGCCGCTCCACGAGCCCCGGGAGGCAGTGAACGTCTTGCCCTCCTCAGCGGTTCCCGTGATCGTCGGCGGCGACGTGTTGGTCGGTGCTGTCGCCGAAGCAGCGGATCCAGAGTTCGTCACCAGGCCTGCCGTGACAATCGCGAGTACCGAAGCGACGACGACCGGCAGGGCCGCAAGTTTCATGTAATTCCGTGTCATTCCGAACCCCCTTGTTGATCCTTCTGTCAATCCGGTCCTCCCCGCGCTGAGCATCTCCCAAACATGGCCGTCGTTGTGGTTTTGCGATCACACCTTGCGGGTAGGCATGAAGGAACCAACACCAACGTAGGAGGGTTCACCGATGAACTGGCTATTGGTCGTGCTCCTGCTCGTCGTGGCCGTCGTGATTGCTCTGGCCGGTGCAA
>JANOUB010000294.1:0-5104 GCA_031416615.1 Thermoleophilia bacterium | reverse complement strand
ACAGGAGGCGAGGAGATCGCCGAGCACGCCGATCTCGAGGCCCGATCCTCCGACGAACGCGAAGTAGCGTGGACGCGTCTGCGCGATCGTCTCGTCGAGCGCCCGGCGGGCGTCCTCGAGTACCTCTAGCGCACCTGTCGGCGACTCGGGCAGCGCGGCCGCGAGCAACAGCCTGAGCGGGTCGTCGATCGGCGGCTCCGTCGGACGCGCCTGGTCGAAGCTACGCCAGGCTTCGGCGACGATCTCGGCGGCACGGTCAAGCGCCTGCTCGCGGGGGACGTCGAGACGAAGAGTCACGCGGGCAGGATAGGTCAGTCGTCCCAGAGGACGTGCAGGTGCTGCGGCGCCCGAAACTCCCAGCCGTTGAAGAGGGGCGGCCGTTCCGGGTCCGGGCGGAGGTTCGGGAGCCGTTCGAAGAGCCGTTGCACGGCGATCCGCATCTGGACGCGGGAGAAGTGGTGGCCGGAGCAGAAGTGAGGCCCGTAGCCGAACGCACCGTGGTTACGCCTCGGCCGGTAGAGGTCGTACGCGTCGGCCGTTGGCCCCCATATCTCCTCGTCGCGGTTAGCCGAGGAGACGAGCACGCCGAGATTGGCGCCGGCCGGGAGCATCACCCCGCCGAGCTCGGTGTCGACGACGACGCGGCGAGTCTGCGTCCCGATCGGGGAGACCCAGCGAAGCCCCTCCTCGACTGCGTCGCGGACGAGCCTGGCCGGGTCGACGGCGAACACAGCCACCTGGCCCGACTCGAGCAGCCCGGCGACCGTCGACCCTGCGGCATGC
The DNA here is from genome assembly GCA_031416615.1 of Thermoleophilia bacterium. Lineage (GTDB taxonomy): Bacteria > Actinomycetota > Thermoleophilia > Gaiellales > Gaiellaceae > Gaiella. The sequence continues at coordinate 4,321 of JANOUB010000294.1, read as the reverse complement.
CCGGGCTCCTGCATGCCTCCGAGCAGGATCACTTTCAACGTCGGCAGGATCTGGGCTACCCGCTCCTCGAACGAGCCCTCGGCGTACTGCAGCATCGTCGAGATGGTCGAGTCGTCCGGCTCGGCCCACATGCGCTCGAGCACCGGGGCGAGCTCACCGTCGATCTCGATGCTGATGGCGTCGGCGATCGCCCAACGTGCCGGGTCGTCCTCGAAGTTGATCGCACCCTGCGCCAGGCCGTGGAACCAGCGGCGCAGCGTGTCGCCGTCGAGGTGGCCGAGGCCGAGCACGCGTCCGAGGCCGCGGACGGAGACCGGCTCGAAGTACTCGGCCATCAGCTCGGCCGCGCCCCTCTCCTCGAGCCCATCGAGCAACTCGCCGACGAGCGGCTCGATCAGACCCGGCGTCGTCGCCTCAACGACGCGCGGGCGCAGCGACGGATCGAGCATCGCACGCAGCTTCTTCTGCGGCTCGCCGTCGAGAACAAGGATGCTCTTACCGCCCATCACACGGTCGAGCGGCGATGGCGTCACCCCGGAGTCGATCAGCTCGGGGTGCGAGGCGGCGAACTCGACGTCCGCCCAGCGGGTCACGAACCAGAGGCCGACCGCGGGCACGAAGCAGACAGGTGCCTCGCGGCGCATCCGTGCATAGATCGGGTAGGGGTCGCGGTCGAGCTCCTCGACGGTGATCGACGCAGCCCACTCCTCGATCGTGCTCACGCAGCTCCTCCCTGGAGGATCGCACGTGCCTCGCGCAGCCGCCGCGGTTCGTCCACGACCAGTGCGCAAACCACGTCTCCGGCAGCGTCCCTGCCCACATGCAGGCCGTCCTCGAGGGCCCACGTCTCCGCGGCCGCCGCGAAGCCGACCTCGGCGAGACGCCGCGGGCCGATGTCGCTCCACCAGTACGGCAAGCGCTCGTAGGGGCCGTCCTCGCCCGCGATCGCATCCGCCGCCTGCTCTCCCGTCCCGATCGCAGCGTCCCAGTGCGGGAAGCGCATCGGGCCGAAGCGAGCGTGCGGGACGAGCACGAGGTCGCCGCACGCGACCACGCCGGCGTGTCCCGGAACGAGCATGTCCCGCCCGACGTGTAGCGGCAGTTCCGCCTCTCCGAGCACGAAGCCGGGCGGGAGCAGAGGGACGCCGCCCGTTGCGACGAGGATCACGTCGGCTTCCAGGGTGCCGTGCTCTGCCGTCTCGAGGGCGTACTCCGCGGCACTCTCGATGCGGACGCCGCCGAGGAACCGCACGCCGAGATCGTCGAGGGTGGCGCGGCCGAGCTCGGGCAACGGGTCGTGGAGGCGGTCGAGTGGTCGCTCGAGCATGTCGACGAGCGTGACGGCGTGGCCGGCCTGAGCCAGAGTGGCGGCGCTCTCCGTCCCGATCAACCCCGCGCCGACGACGATCACCGCGACAGGGCCGGCAGTCAGCAGCGGGCCGAGGCGGTCGAAGACGTGCGGGTTCGCGTTGACGAAAGCGTCCTCCAGCCCGGGCACGGGAGGCGGGCCGTAGGAGAGACCGGTGGCGAGGACTATGTGCTCGGCCTCGACCTCGAGCTGTCCTCCCTCCCCTGCCACCGACAGCGTACGCGATCCCAGATCGGCCGAGAGCACCAGCCCCTCGAAGCGCTCGACGCCGCGTTCGACGAGTCGAGCTTCGTCGGAGAGCAGGCGTGGCCTGCCGTCGGCGAGCGCAGCCTTCGTCAGGGGCGGTCGGTCGACGGGAAGACCACGACCGATCAGCAGCGGCCGGATCCCGTGCCGCGCGAGCCGCATCGCACAGGCGGTGCCGGCGACGCCGTTGCCGACGATCGCGACCTCGGCTCTCACGCGGCGACCTCCCCGACACGCTCCACGACCTCACGGCACCAGGCCGGGTAGAGGGCGATGTCGTCGATGAACTGGGACGGCTTGATGCAGAAGGTCGTGAACCCGCGCTCCTGCTGGGCCGGGAGCGACGCGATCGCCGGCTCGAGCCGTGAGGGGCTTCGGTCGTCCGGGAAGACGGCCCGCATGCCGCCGACGAGCTCGAGCTGGGAGAGATCCCTGCCCGCGGCGGCGAGACCGTCGCGCAACAGCATCATGTCATCGTCGGACGGCTGCCCAAGCGGATGGAAGCCGTGCGCGTAGCGAACGATCCGGCGCAGAAGGCGTGGATGCACCGACTCGCCGCCGAGCCACAGCCGCGGCCCATCCGAACGCCAGGCCTTCGGTTCCAGGTAGACGTCGTCATAGGAATAATGCTCACCGGCGAACGAGGCAGGCGTGTCGCGCCAGAGTCCCTCCCACGCCGCGAGATGCTCGTCGAGCAGGGCGCCGCGCTTGCCGAACGGGACGCCGAGGGCCTCGTACTCGTCGCGATGCCAGCTGACGGTCGGCTGCACGACGAGCCGGCCCTCCGAGAGGAGATCGAGCGTGCCGAGCTCGCGCGCGAGGAGCAGCGGGTGTCGCAGCGGTGCGATCACGGCGCAGGCTGCGAGCCGCAGGCGCGTCGTCGTAGCGGCGATCGCCGAGAGCAGCACGAGCGAGCTCGGCCACGGCATCGCGGGATCCTGGTTCCCGGGCATGGCGTAGTCGCGCGGGTTCCCCATGATCCCGCCTGCCCCGGCGCTCGCACCGAGGACGATGTGCTCGCTCACCATGACGGCGTCGAACCCGGCTTCCTCCGCAACGACGGCCATCTCGACGAGGGCACGCAGATCGCGCGGCGGGGTGAGCGTCCAGTTCTCGCTCAGCACGAGAACGAGCTTCGGCGTGCGCCCGAACGTCCGGGCTTTGTGTGGATTCAACACAAGCGAGGCTTCGCCGTGTCTCCGCTCGAATATCGGAAAGCGCCTGTCCTTTTCGATCTTCCCCGAGAGAACCAAGGCGTAGCCCAAAATGAGGCTACTTCCCCCGCAGGGCCGCTTCGCTTCGCCATCACGCTTCTCCGGGGGAAGAAGCTCACGCCGTCGTCCCGTCAGCAATCTGCAACGTCTTCAGGTCAGAGTAGAAGTCGAGGGCGAAGTCGCCGCCCTCGCGGCCGATGCCCGAGATCCCGATCCCGCCAAACGGCGCCGTCAGGTCGCGGACGAGGAACGTGTTGACCCAGACGGTGCCGGCGCGGATTGCCCGGCCAACGCGCTCTGCTCGCTCCGCAGAACCGGTGTAGAGGATCGCCGAAAGGCCGTAGGGCGTCGAGTTCGCAAGCGCTATGCCCTCGGCCTCGTCAGAAAAGGTCTGTACCGTTAAAACCGGCCCGAACACCTCTCTCTGGACGATCTCGCTCTCATTCGACCTTGGAATCACGAGCGTCGGCTCGTAGAAGAGGCCGCCGCGCTCAGCGGGATGGCCCCCACTGACGATCTCGTCCCCGTTTTCCCGGGCGCGCTCGACAAAGCCCGCCACCCGTTCGAAGTGCTCGCGGTGGATGAGCGGCGTCACGGTCGTCGCGTCGTCGCGCGGATCGCCGAGGACGTGCTCGTCGGCGAAACGGTGGAAGAGCTCGAGGAACGGCTCCGCTACCGATTCCTGCACCAGGATCCGCGTCCCGGCAAGGCACACCTGGCCGGCGTCGTCGAACTGCCCTGCGGCCTTCCTCGCGGCGGCCTCGAGGTCACAGTCAGCGAAGACGAGCAGCGGCCCCTTGCCGCCGAGCTCGCCGGTGAACGGAACGATGTTCTTCGCCGCAGCGACGCCGATGTGGCGGGCCGTCTCGGGCGAGCCGGTGAACGAGACGCGACGCACGCCGGGGTGCGCGACGAGCGCGGCGCCGATCTCCTCGCCGATTCCCTGCACGATGTTGAAGACGCCGGGCGGGAAGCCGGCCTCGTCGACCAGGTCGGCGAGGAGAGAGCACGAGAGAGGCGACCACTCCGCGGGCTTGAGGATCATCGTCGAGCCGGCCGCCAGCGCCGGCGCGGTCTTCCAGGTCGACAGCATGAACGGCGCATTCCAGGGGGTGATCACGACGGCCGGGCCGCTCGGCATCCGAATCACCCGGTTCACGGTTCCGTTCGACTCCCAGACACGCTCTTCGTAGGCGACCGCGAGGTCGGCGTAGCTGCGGTAATTGCGGGCACCCCGGTTGATCAAGCGCGCCTTCAGCGACCGCAGCAGCATCGCCATGTCGACGCATTCGACCGTTGCGAGCCGCTCGACGTTCGCATCGATCAGGTCGGCGAGACGGTGGAGATAGATCGCGCGCCCGGCTGCGCCGAGGGCGGCCCAGGCTGGAAACGCCTCGGTGGCGGCGGCGACGGCCAGGTCGGCCTCGCGCTGGCCGCCGCGGGCGATTTCGCCGAGCGGCTGCTCGTCGATCGGGGAGAGGTCGGTGAACGT
>JANOUB010000293.1:0-3321 GCA_031416615.1 Thermoleophilia bacterium | reverse complement strand
AAGGTCGGTGCGAAGCCCGTCAGATTCAAACAGCTCGACCCGCGCGGCCGGACGGAGCGGACGCTGCGCCTGACAGCCGGCCGGTACTCGCTCTGGTGCTCGCTCCCGGGCCACAAGGCGCGCGGCATGCATGCGACGCTCGTCGTCCGGAAGTAGCGATCAAGAAATCGCGACGATCGGGCGATAGACCCTCCTGATGCCCTCGATTCCCCGCTATACCGGCCGATTCGGGCCGGCCGAAGCCGAGCGCCTCCTCTGGCGCGCCGGGTTCGGCCCACGCCGGGGCCAGGCTGCGAGCCTTGCAGGCCTTGGCCTCGACGGCGCCGTGCGGTCTCTCACCCACCCTCCGGGCGAACGCTGGATCGGCCCGCCTCCCCACGATGACAAGGGCCGCCCACTCGCACCCGCCGATGCATACGGCCATGACCACCTCTGGTGGCTCGACCGGATGGTTCGGACACGCAGGCCGCTCGTGGAGCGCATGACGCTCGTCTGGCACGACTGGTTCGCCACGTCGAACGCAGGCGTCGGCTCGCAGAAGCTGATGCTCGCCCAGAACCGACTTTTGCGCCGCTACGCCCTCGGTAGCTTCGACAGCCTGCTCGTCTCGATCACTGCGAACCCCGCCATGCTCATCTGGTTGTCGGGGACCGACAACCGCAAGGACGCGCCGAACGAGAACTACGGCCGGGAGTTGATGGAGCTCTTCACGCTCGGCGAGGGCAATGGCTACACCGAGCGCGATGTCCGCGAGCAGGCCCGAGCTCTGACCGGCTGGACGAGCACGTGGAAGCGGGGCAAGGGCCAGACCGACTTCCGCTTCGATCAGAAGCGTCACGACACCGCCACGAAGACGGTGTTCGGCAAACAGGGCGCCTATTCGTGGCGCGACTCTGTCTCGCTCTGTATCCAGCACCCGCAGCATGCACCGTTCTTCGTCCAGAAGCTGTGGAGCTACTTCATCCCGGAGCCGCCCGACGCGCGCACCCAGGCCGGGCTGGTTGAGATCTACCGCAAGGGATTCGAGGTGCGCCCCGTGCTCGAGGCGATCCTCCGCCATCCCGAGCTCTACACGGGCCCACGCATGGTGAAACCGCCTGTGGTGTACATCGCAGGGCTCCTGCGCGGTCTCAATCGCGGCGTCGACACGTCGGCCTGGGTGTGGCTGGCCGAAGGCGCAGGCCAGCGCCTCTTCTACCCGCCCAACGTCGCCGGCTGGGACGATTCCCGTTGGCTCGACACCAACGCGTTCCGCGGCCGCTGGTACATCGCGAACACCGCGCTCGAGAAAGTGTCGCTCGGTGACCGCAAGCGCAAGAAGGGGCCGAAGGTGCCCAACGATCCCGAGGCGATCGTCGAAGGCGCGCTCGCGGTGCTCGGCAACCCGACGATCCGCCCCGAGACGCGCGGCGAGCTGCTGGCGTTCGCCCGTGGCTCGCTGAAGGATGCGACCGGCTGGAAGGCGGAGGCGTACCCGCCGCTCGTCGCAAACGCGGTGCGTCAGCTTCTTGCCGTCTCCCCCGACCTCCAGACCTGCTAGTGGCCGCTCCGGGAAATACGGTGCTGCTTGGGCGAGCGAAAACCGAGCAGCGCGAGGACGCAGGGAGCCCCGATATGGGGGTTTATCGGGGCGACCGAGGACGACGCGCTGCGAAGCGTTTGCAGCCGGCCAAGCGGTGCCGAATTTCCCGGAGCGGCCACTAGTGGCGTGCTGTAACGAACACTCGAGATCGGAGCTCCTGCGCCGCGGCCTCGCCGAAGCGGGGCGCGGGCTGCCCGCGATCGAGCCCGGCATGCCGATGCCGGCGGGCACGGGCCTCGATCGGCGCACGTTCGTGGCGCGCGGTCTCGGCCTTGCGGTCGCGGTCTACGGCGGCTCGGCACTCCGGCCCCAGGTCTTCGACGAGGGCATCGCGGCCGCCTCGGCCGCAGGGCCGGAGCAGAAGGTGCTCGTCTCGGTGTTCCTCGACGGTGGCGCCGACGCGCTCTCACTGCTCGCGCCCACGGGCGATCCCCTCTACCGCCAACTGAGGCCACGGCTCGCTCTGCCGGCCGGGGCGGGACCCGCGTTCGGAGAGGACCCGACCCTCACCTGGCACCCGTCGCTCGCCCCGCTCGCTCAACTCCACGGCGAGGGAAAGGTGAGCGTGATGCCCGGGATCGGCTACGACCATCCGAACCAGTCGCATTTCACCTCGCGCCATTTCTGGGAGGTCGGCGCGGCAGACGAGCGCCTCTCGACCGGGTGGCTCGGGCGGTACCTCGACCGGGTCGGCAAACCCGACAATCCGCTGCAGGGACTCTCGCTCGACTGGAGCCTGCAGCCGTCGCTTGCCACGGCCAGGATGCCCGTGGCCGCCGTCGACGCGCCTGATCGCTATGACTTCTGGGCCCGCGGCGTGTGGGGCGAGGTGTCCGATCGCATGGTCGACACGATCGGCCGGCTCGGGGCGATCCGAAGCGGCGGCGACGCGGGCCTCGAGGCGGCGAGCGACGCGGCACGCCAGTCGGTCCGGCTCTACGACCAGCTGACGCCGTTCCGGCCGAAGGACGATCGCAAGACGCCCGTCAGCCCGGTCACCTACCCCGCGGGTAACGATGCGTTCCCGCGGCGCCTGGCAGGGCTGGCCGCGATGCTCGCGGCTGGGCTGCCACTACGTGTCGTGGCGCTGTCGGCTCCCGGCGGCTACGACACCCACGACGACCAGGCGCAGGATCTCGCCGACGGGCTCAAGCTCACAGCCGATTCGCTGCTCGCCTTCCAGCGCGATCTGGAGGCGCGCGGACTCGCCGACCGGGTGCTCGTGCACGTCTGGACAGAGTTCGGCCGCCGGGCGAAGGAGAACGGGTCGGGCGGCACCGATCACGGCGCTGCAGGGACCGGTTTCCTGATCGGCTCACGCGTGGCTGGGACGATGATCGGCGAGTTCCCGGGGCTCGCGAAACTCGACAGGGACGGCAACCTCCAGGCGACGGCCGACTTTCGGGGGCTCTACGGCGCGATCCTCGAGGACTGGCTCGGGACGGATGCGGAGGCGATCATTCCGGGTGTGCGGAAATTCACCCGGCCGACGATTCTGCGATGAGGTTGTCCGCTGCTGTCGCGGTTGCCGGCGCTCTCGCACTGGTGCCGCTCGCGACCGCGGCCACGCCACCTCCTGCCCGCACACAGGTGTCGGCGCACGAGTTCGGCCTGGCGCTCTCCCGCTTCTCGATCCGCAGCGGCCAGGCGATCGTCGAGCTCGTCAACTACGGCGAGGACGACCACGATCTCGCTCTCCGGCGTGTCGGCGGTACGCGCACCTACAGGATCGGCATCGT
>JANOUB010000292.1:0-2490 GCA_031416615.1 Thermoleophilia bacterium | reverse complement strand
GAGCGGGCCGTAGAGCGCCTCGAACTCCTGCTGCTCGTCGATCCCGGCCGCAGTGTCGTCGTACCGAAGCGCGACCCGCGTGGCGAGAAACGCGCGCAGCCGCGTCACACCCGCAGCCGCACCGACCTGCGACGCCCACGGAGCGGCCGGATCGAGGTACGAGACGTTCACGCCAGGTGCCGCCGCGGGCGCCACCGACGTCTCGTCGGCGGCAAGGGGTGTCGCAGGGGCCTCGGCAGCGGCGAGCGGCTCCACGGGCCGGGGCGCCTCACGCATCACGAGCTGCACGTGCTCCTTCGTCAGCGGCCCTCTCAGGTATGACATCGTCCAGCGCGTGCCGAACACGCGAGGGCGCGAGTCCTTCGCAGAGACGACCATGAACTGCCGCTTCTGGAGGGCGCCGATTGCGGCATCGAGCGCAGCGATATCGGCCCCGCCCGCCGCCGAACGGAGCCCTTCGAGCACGCGCGCCTTGTCGTTCTCGGTCTGCAGCCGGCCGACGAGCCAGGTGCCGGCATTCGACATCGCCTTGTAGTCGAGATCGACGGGATTCTGGGTCGAGAGCACGAGTCCGAGGCCGAACGCGCGACCCTGCTTGAGGATCGTCAGGATCGGCTTCTTTGCCGGCGGTGCGGCCGTCGGTGGGACGTAGCCGGCCACCTCGTCCATGTAGGCGAGCGCTCGCAGATCGGAGGTGCCGGACTGGCCTCGCATCCAGGTGACGAGCTTCGCGAAAACAAGGGTGGTGACGAACATCCGCTCCTCGTCCGACAGGTGGGCGAGGTAGACGATCGCGACGCGCGGCTTGCCCTCTGGCGTGAACAGGAGCGACTGGGGGTCGAGTGGCGCGCCTTCGCCCCAGGCCGCAAATGCCGGGGCCGCGATCAGCGCGTTCAACCTGAGCGCGAGCTCGGTGCGATCACGCGGCGGAAAGAAGGCGTCGATCTCGAACACGCCGAGCTTGCGAAGTGGAGGAGACTGGATCTCGCCAATGAGCATTCCGAGGTCGAGATCACGGCCTGCGCGCCAGGCGTTCTCGATCAGGTTCGAGAGGAGCACATGCTCGCGGCTCGAGAGGGGGTCGGCAGCGATGCGGACAAGGCCGAGCAGGCTCGTGACGGTGCCCTCGATCTCGTCGCGCAGCGTCTCGGCCTCGGTGTCCCAGGAGAGAGCGGGCGCGCGCAGTGAGCCGAGCATGTTGAGTGGCACCCCGGCCGACGAGCCCGGCGTATAGATGGTCACGTCAGCGGCGTCTTTCAGCTGCTGGATCTGCTCCTGACCGATGCCCTGGGAGGCGAGGCCCTCACGCCACGTGGTCGCCGTCTTCTCGGCAAGCACCTCCACGGTGACATTTTCTGCCTGGGCATCGGAGGCGTTCACCCACGGCTGGAAGCTTGCTGCAGCGAGATCCGGAAACGTGAGCGCAAGGTTTCCCATGTCGCCCTTCGGATCGATGATCAGCGCCGGGATGCCGGCCAGCAGCGCCTCCTCGAGCAGGACGACCGCGAGGCCGGTCTTGCCGGAACCGGTCATGCCGACGATGACGCCATGTGTCGTGAGGTCGCTCGAGCCGATCACCAGATCGTCAGCGCCGGGCTTGCCGGTCGCAGGGTCGATGATCTTGCCGAGGTGGAACGTGCCGCGGTCTGCCATGAGCGCAAGTCTACGAGAACCGACGAACGCCACGTAGAGTGCAATTGTGCTCGAGCAGCTGCGCGTCAAGCCAGGCTCTGCCGCTCGGATCGCGGATCGCGACCCGCGCGATACGCTGGGGCTCGAGAAGGACGATGGAGCTGCGCGCCTGAAGGAGTTGAGCGAGCAAATCGATGTGCTCCAGTACCGGCTTTTCGCGGCGAACACGCGCAGCGTCCTGCTCGTTCTCCAGGGGCTCGACGCGTCGGGGAAGGACGGTGTCGTCCGGCGCGTCTTCGACGGCGTCAACCCAGCCGGAATCCGGGTGGTTTCCTTTCGAGCGCCGATCGGCATCGAGTTGGAGCACGACTACCTCTGGCGCATCCATGCCGCGCTGCCGGCCCGCGGCGAGGTGGGTGTGTTCAACCGGTCGCACTATGAGGACGTCGTCGCAGTGCGCATGCTCGACCTCGCGCCGAAGGAGATCTGGGAGCGCCGGCCCGCGCACCTGTGTGCGTTCGAGCGGATGCTCGTCGACGAGGGCACCGCGGTGCTGAAGGTGTTCCTCAACGTCTCCAGAGAGGAGCAGGCAACGCGGCTGCAGGAGCGGATCAACGATCCGGAGAAACGCTGGAAGTTCCGCAGGGAAGACCTGAAGGTCCGTGAGCGGTTCGACGACTGGGTGCAGGCCTGGGAGGACGTCCTCACGGAGACGTCGACCGAGCATGCCCCCTGGTACGTCGTCCCGGCGGACCGCAACTGGGTCAAGGCCCTGGCCGTGGCCACGTTGCTCGTCGATGCGCTCGAGCGCATCGACCCGCAGCTACCGGAGGCGGAACCCGGCCTCGACGGGCTCGT
>JANOUB010000291.1:0-4323 GCA_031416615.1 Thermoleophilia bacterium | reverse complement strand
GGCTTCTGCCTACCGACGTGCCCGACCTACCTGCTCTGGAGCGAGGAGATGGACTCGCCCCGCGGCCGAATCCAGCTGATGGAGTCGCACCTCGACGGCACGATCTCGCTCAACCCGACGGTCATCGGCCACTTCGATCTCTGCCTAGGCTGCATGGCCTGTGTGACCGCGTGCCCGTCCGGCGTCCAGTACGACCGGCTGATCGAGGCGACGCGCGAAACGATCGAGGTCACGACACGGCGCCCCTTCGGCGACCGGCTCGTGCGCGGGGCGCTCTTCAAGCTGCTCCCGTATCCGAACCGCATGGGCCCGGCGCTGCGCCTCGCGCCGCTCGGCCGCAAGCTGCCGCTGCCGGGCCGGCTTGGGGTGATGACGGAGATCGCGCCGCCGTGGCGCTCGACCGAGAAGCCGGAAAAGAGTACGCCCGCGCGTGGCGAGACGCGCGGACGTGTTGGCATTCTCACAGGTTGCGTGCAGTCGGTGGTGTTCGGAACCGTCAATACCGCAACCGCAAGGGTTCTCGCGGCGGACGGATACGACGTCGTCGCACCGCCGCAGGGCTGCTGTGGCGCCCTCTCGATGCACGCTGGTCGGGGCGACGAGGGTCGCGCGTTCGCCCGTCGTGTGATCGAGGCCTTCGACGGAGTCGAGACGGTGATCGTGAATACGTCCGGCTGTGGCTCGCACCTGAAGGAGCTCGGGCACGTGCTCGGCGACGATCCAGCGTGGGCCGAGCGCGCGGCGGAGTTCTCGTCACGCGTGAGAGATCTTGGCGAGTTCCTCGCCGGTGTCGAGCCGCGTGCGCCAAGGCATCCGCTGAACCTGACGGTGGCGATGCAGGACTCCTGTCACCTGCGCCATGCGCAGAGGCTGCCCTTGTCGTCGGCGACCTCGCTGAAGCGAATCCCGGGGCTGAAGGTGATCGAACCGGCGGAGCAGGACATCTGCTGCGGCAGCGCTGGGATCTACAACATCACGCAGGCCGGCGCGGCCCGACAGCTCGGCGACAGGAAGGCGGCGCATGTGCTCGCGACCGGCGCCCGGGTGTACGCGAGCGCAAATCCGGGCTGCCTCGTCCAGGTCGCGACTGCCCTGCGGCGGGCAGGAAGCCCCCTGCCGTCGCTCCATCCGATCGAGCTCGTCGACGCCTCGATCCGCAATCTCGGTGCGGCGGGCCTGCTGCGCCAGGCCCGCCGCTGATCGATGGCCACGAGCGGGCTCGGGCACATGCTCCTGGCACGTCTCCTTCTCCTACACGGTCGTGAAGGTGAGCGTCCAGCGCGACGACTCGTCGTCGATGTAGTTCTCGACCGCCTGCCCACGCGCGCCCCGGTAGGTGCCGGTTCCTCCGATCACCGCCACGACGTTCCGCCTGGCCTCGTCGACGACCGCGCCGGCGAGAACGAGCTGCCCTCGGGCAAGCGAGATCGTGCTTGTGCAGAACAGGATCGCCGGCTTGGGCCCCGTCTTCGAGCTCTGAACGCACTGGCCCGTGCCGGTGCCCATCCGCTTGCCGCCCTGCGGACTGCTCTGGATCCCCGCGTAGACGACAGAGTCCCCCTGCCCGAAGACGTTCTTCGGTGGATTGTCTACGTGGGTGAACGACGTCGCCTTCCCGACCAGGGTGAGAGTCGTCATGCGGGCTGCCGTGCCGGAGGGCGCCGCGAGTGCGGAGGCGACGACTGCTGCACACGCGGCGGCTGCGACCAGCGTGATCCCTACGAGGGCGAGTCTCATGGTGGTTCTCCTTTGGTCGATGACGACTCGACGGTAGGACGATGCAGGGCCGAGGTCATCGGCCAGGCAGGCGATCTGTGCCCGCAACGAGGGTGAACTTCGACCTCGGCCGTCCTGGGGATCGTTCTCGCCCGGACGGCCGATGCGGTGGGAAGCCTGCCGCGCTACGGTCCAGCGCGTGCTTCGCAGCGAGGCCATCGGATGGGGGCGCGTCGCAGACGTCGCAATCGCGGCCGGGCTGCTCACGACCGGTCTTGCGGAGCTGACCTGGGGCGGCGGCGAGAACGGGCCGGTCTGGGCCAACGCGTTTCTGCTCGCAGCGATCGCGCTCCCTGCGCTCTGGAGGCGATCGCATCCGTCCCACGCGTTCGTCGTCTCGATGACGGCCGGGCTCGTCCTGATCCTCACCTTCTACCCGTCCGGGGTAGACGCGCCGTATGAAATGTGGTTCGGGTTCCTGATCATGACCTTCTCGCTCGCCCTTCACGGTGAGGGCAGAGCGCGAGTGGCCGCGACCCTCTATGGCGTCGCCGCGTTCGCGGCGATCAACGTCGGCCAGCTCGTCGTTGGTGACGAGCCGTTCGATGTCCTCACCGCCTGGGTGTTCCCGGTCGTTGTGTGGCTCGGGGGCTGGGCGCTCCACCAACGCCAGGCCGCCGCCGAGCACCAGCGAGGGCGTGCCGAGGAAGCGGAAAGGCGGCGTGCCGGCGACGCGCGACTGGCCGTCGAGCTCGAGCGAGCGCGGATTGCGCACGAGCTTCACGACATGATCTCGCACTCCGTCAGCGTGATGGTGATGCAGGCCGCCGTCGAGCGGCGGCTCCTCAAGGACGAGCACCCGGCCTACGCGAGGACGTTGCAGGAGATCGAGCGCGCGGGAAGGGACGCGCTCGGCGAGCTCCGCACCCTGCTCGGCGTGTTGCGCGACACCACCGACGGCGGCGGGCTCGCTCCGCAACCCGGCCTTGGCGACCTGCCGGCGCTGATCGACCGCGTGCGAGAAGCCGGCCTCCCCGTCGAGCTCCGTGTCGAGGGCGAGCAGGTCGAGCTGTCGCCGGCACTCCAGCTGACGGCCTTTCGGATCGTGCAGGAGGGACTGACGAACGTCCTCAAGCACGCCGGCGATGCCCGCGCGGAGGTCGTCGTGAGCTACGAGTCGACGCGCGTCGGACTCGAGGTGCGGGACGACGGGAAGAGCCCGAACGGGACGGTTCCCGGGACGGGCCTCGTCGGGCTGCGCGAGCGCGCCGCCCTCTACGGCGGCGAGATCGAGACGCTCCTGCCGGAGGAGGGCGGCTTCGTCCTTCGCGCCAGCCTTCCCGTCAAGGCTGAGGCGTCGTGACGATCACGGTCGCGGTTGCCGACGACCAAGCGATCATGCGCGCCGGGCTCGTCAAGCTGCTCGAGTCCGAGCCGGGCCTCGCAGTCGCCGGCGAGGCAGCCGACGGCGTCGAGGCGCTCCGGCTCGTACGGGAGACGAAACCGGACGTCGTCCTGATGGACATCCGCATGCCGCGGCTGGACGGGCTCGAGGCGACGAGGCGAATCGTGCAGGAGGTCGCCGGAACGCGCGTGATCGTGCTGACGACGTTCGGTCTCGACGAGTATGTGTTCGACGCCCTCCGGAACGGGGCGAGTGGATTCCTCCTCAAGGACGTCGAGCCCGAGCACTTGATTGCCGCAATCCGGCTCGTCGCGACCGGCGATTCGCTCCTCGCCCCTGCCCTGACCCGCCGTTTGATCGCGGCACGTGTTGGTCGTACCGCCACCGCCGGGGACGCGACGCTCGACGCTCTCACCCCCCGAGAGCGCGAAGTGTTCCGGCTGCTCGCGCGGGGACTCTCGAACGCGGAAATCGCGGCCGAACTCGTCGTCTCCGACGCGACCGTCAAGACGCACGTGGCGAGCGTCCTCTCCAAGCTCTCCCTGCGCGACCGTGTGCAGGCCGTGATCCTCGCGTACGAGAGCGGTGCCGTCCAGGCCGACGAGACCGCGTCTGATGCGCTGAGATGAGCAGCACGCGATCGGGCGGGCAAGGCACAGCACCCCCTGCCCGCCCTGCACCCCGGCGCCGTCAGCGCGTCGCCCGACGGGCGTGGACGACACCGAGGACGAGGAGCGTGATCGCGAGCACCGGCGCCACCACCGACCAGAAGAGCGCCAGCGAGCCGGCTATCCCACCGACGGCGAACGCCGCCACCGATCCCCACGGACGCGTCCGTAGCGTCGCGACCCCCGCGAGCACGATCGCTCCTCCGCCGACCAGGAGCAGCAGCCAGAAGAACATGTCGCTGCCGTCGCCGTCGGTCACGTCCGCGAGCCAGCCGGCGATCCCGGCGGCGGCGAGCCCGATCCCCATCAACACGCCGAGCGCCGTCGTCGCCGTCGCAACGCCATCGCGACGACCGTTTCCCAGAGCCTTCGTGCCACCGGCCTCGATCCCGCTCATCGTGAACCTCCCTCTCGAATGACCGTTCAAAGGTACGCCGCGGCGCGTTTCGTCACATCGCCGCCGCGAGCGATCTTCGTATCGCTCTCCGGAGCGAGCTCGCGTCATTCCGAGCGGCGATGACAGCAGGTGTGCGA
>JANOUB010000290.1:0-2240 GCA_031416615.1 Thermoleophilia bacterium | reverse complement strand
CCCGGGTTTGCTCGAGCGCGCGAATCGCGAAGAGGGAACAGCGCGGCTGGTTGTGGTGACCATGGTGTTTTCGCCGAGGCGCTGCGGAGCCTCGCGTGTAGGGGCGATGCGGAACGGCGCCTCGGCGCCGTGGAGCGTCGCCCACGTGTGCAGCAACGACGTTGGTGGCGGGCGAGGCTCAGCCTCGCCGAGGCTCAGCGGCGCCTCGCCCCTACGACACCAATGTCTGTCTGAAGCTGGCGTAGGACGGGGCATGCCCCGTCCTACGCCAGCTTCACACAGACATGCTTGACCCGGGTGTACTCCTCCATCGAGTACATGGACATGTCCTTGCCGTAGCCGGATTCCTTGAAGCCGCCGTGTGGCATCTCCGGCGTCAGCGGGTACAGGTGCTCGTTGATCCACACGCAGCCGAAATCGAGGTGCGCGGCAACCTTGAGCGCCCGCCCCACGTTCTCCGAGAACACCGACGAGGCGAGGCCGTAGCGCGTGTCGTTCGCCATCCGTACAGCCTCCTCGTCCGAGGAGAAGGGCTGCACGGTGATGACCGGCCCGAACACCTCGTTCTGGACGATCTCCGAGTCCTGCGCCACGTCGGCCACGATCGAAGGCTTCACGAAATAGCCGCGGTCGCCGACGGTGCCGCCGCCCGTCACAAGCGTCGCCTTGGCCGCCACCGCCCGGTCGATGAAGCCGAGGATGCGCTCCTGTTGCTCTCCCGAAATGACGGGCCCCATCCCGATCTCGTCGTCCGAGGCCGGATCGCCGACGGTCAGGGTCTCGACGGCCTTCAACGTTTCGGCGAGCACGTCGTCGTAGATGCGGCTCGAGACGAGGATCCGCGACGACGCGGTGCAGTCCTGCCCCGAGTTGAAGAAACCGCCGATCTTGATCGCCGCCGCCACGGTCGCGGGATCGGCGTCGTCGAGCACGATCATGGGTGCCTTGCCACCGAGCTCGAGGTGGACGTGCTTGACGGTTTCAGCAGCGTTCCTCGCGATCAGCTTCCCCGTGGCCGTATCGCCGGTGACCGAGACGAGGGAGATCGCAGGATGGCGCACGAGGGCGTCTCCGACAGGGACGCCGTCACCTGTCACCACCTGGAGCACGCCCGGCGGCAACACCTCCTGCGCCAACTCGACGAAGCGCAGCATCGTCAGCGGCGTCTGCTCGGCCGGCTTGATGATCTGGACGTTGCCGGCGGCGAGCGCGGGACCGATCTTCCACACCGCCATGAAGAGCGGATAGTTCCACGGGCAGATGCCCGCCACGATCCCGAGGGGTTCGCGACGGGTCATCGACGTGTAGCCCTCGACGTATTCCGCGGCCGCCTTGCCCTCGAGGTTCCGCGCCGCGCCCGCAAAGAAGCGGAGGTTGTCGGACATGATCGCGGGCTCGTCGACAGCGACCCACCACGGCTTGCCGACGTTGCACGACTCGAGGCGGGCGAGCTCCTCGGCGTTCTCGTCGATCACGTCGGCGAGCTTGAGGAGCAACTCCATCCGGTCCTTCGGTGTCTTGTAACGCCATTCGTCCCAGGCCTTCTTCGCGGCTCCCACCGCGCGCTCGACATCGTCCGCCGTGCCGCGCGGCACCTCGGCGATCACCTCGCCGGTCGCAGGGTTGAGCACCTCCATTGTCTCACCCGACGACGAGTCGACGAACTCGCCGCCGATGAACATCTTGTGGTGGGTCACGGCAACGCTCATGGTGGCTCCTCCCGGAGAACGAAGATCGACGTCGGCGCGAGCCTAGCTACTTTCCCCGGAACAACGCCGTCGACAGGCTGTGGCGGAGCCGATCGGGGAAGTACCTGCAGTAGGCCTGGCGATCTACGCCTCGAAGCCCGAGCTATCGATCTTGTCGGGCGTGATCCGTACGATCACGCGGTCCTCGTCCGGGCTCCGGAACGGGTAGCTGTCAGCGATCAACGAACAGCGGGTGCGTTCTCATTCCCGAGAGACACATAGGATGCCGCCATGGCGCTCGTCCTGCTGCGCGCACCGCTCTCGGAGCTCGCCGGCGGGCGCGAGCACGACCTCGAGGGTGAGACGGTGCGAGATGTGCTCGTCGCGTTGGAGGGTAGGTGCCCTGCCATCTCGGGGTGGGTGCTGGACGAGCGGCGGGCGATCCGGCCGCACGTCAACGTCTATGTCAACGGTCAGCTCGCGCGGGAGCACACGGTGGCCGGTACCACTGACCGGGTACAGGTTCTGCCGGCGATCACAGGAGGGTGAGAT